>CAZEKS010000497.1:0-2424 GCA_964512795.1 uncultured Syntrophaceae bacterium | reverse complement strand
GAGTGATGCTGAATGGAGCAAACCTGGAAGCAGTGATCCGAGGGATTCTTAAAGCGCTCGCCATCGATGAAGAAAGCAGAATTTTTTCACCTCTTCCATTCTCCCATACCTACGGATTATCACAGCTCTGGCTGATGGCAAAAACAGGGGCCACCCTCGCCGTTGTTCCGGATATCACGAAAATGGCTACGATTAAGAAGATCCTCCTCGAGCGGCATATCAATACCATTGCAGGCGTTCCCTATCATTTTGCCGTGCTCACCCGCCGCGGGGATAAAGAAAAACTGGACTCGATCAGGCTGGTGACGATTGCTGGAGAAGCCCCTTCTAAGCATTTGGTGGAAAAGGTAAGAATTTCCTATCCAAAGGCACGAATCCATATCATGTACGGATTGACAGAAGCCAGTACCCGTCTGACAACGCTCCCTTCGGAGGATATTGAAAGGAAAGAAGGGTCCATCGGTCTCCCAATTGGCGGAGTAGAGTTGAAGATTATTGATGAGGAAAGAAGAGAGCTTGGTCCTCATAAGCAAGGGGAGCTGATTGCCCGCGGAGAAAATATTAGCCCTGGATACTGGAAGGATGAAAAATTGACCCGGAAGACGATTATCAACGGGTGGCTCCATACCGGAGATATTGTCAAAAAGGATGAGGAGGGGTATTACTATCATGTGGGCCGAAAGGATTTCGTTTTCAAATCGGGAGGAGAAAAGATCGTTCCCGATGTCATAGAAAGAGTGCTCCGTGAGATTGAGGGGATCCGAGATGCTGCCGTATTCGGGAGAAAAGATGCTTCCATAGGAAATAGGATCTGCGCAGTGGTTGTTAAGGTAAAGGGTTCCAATTTAACCTCTGGAGAGATCCTATCGATATGCCAGAGTCTTCTGGATCGATGGCGGGTTCCTCATGAGGTGATTTTTATAGAAGAAATACCAAAGACGTCAAGCGGTAAGGTCTGCTATAGTGCGCTCAAAGAGCGAATCCTATATCTAAAGAGCGGAGATAATGGAAGAAAGAGTAAGAGAATTAATTCTTGAAAACTTCCCATCCATTCCATTTAACTTGGGAATCACAGATCTGTTGAGAGATAAGGGTTTCACGTCGCTCATGTTCGTGGAGCTGATTCTTCTCCTTGAAAAGGAGTTTGGCATTGAGGCCCTGGATGAAGAGATCGGCCCAGGACGCTTCAGCACGGTTGAGCGGATTGCTGAGTACGTCCAATGCAAACTGGATGGGAGACCCGTTCCACCATTGCCTGTTTGTGAAGAACGCTGTTCCCATCGATAAGGTAAAACCTCCGGGGTCGAAAAATGAATCAAGAACACCTATCCCTTAAGGCGGATGAAAGAGAACGGTATCTTCGGCAGTTATCGATGGCCGATTGGTCTGAAGAGGATCAGCTTAAGCTCAAAAACCTCCATGTCACGGTCATGGGGATCGGAGGGGCTGCCTCGTCGATCATTAATAATTTACTCCTTCTGGGGGTTGGTAAGCTCGTGGCCATTGATCAGGATACGGTCGAGTTATCCAACTTGAACCGTCAGTTTATTCATAATGTGGAGCACATTGGGATGAGCAAGGCTGAGTCATTGGTGATTTACGCCCGGAGGCTTAATCCCCATGTAAAGATCGTTGCCAAACAAGTGAAAATTGATGAAACGACGATTGGTAAAACAGTCGATCCAGAGACAGATGTGATCATCGATACCTTTGACAAATGGGCCTTCCGGTCCATCGTGAACCGATTTGCTGTAAAACATAAAATCCCCTACCTCATGGCCGGAGTGGTCTCCAACTGCTTTTACACAGCCCTCCTCCATCCTCCTCACACCCCGTGCCTGAATTGCTTGATTGGGCGATTCCAAGGCCCTTCCCTCTTGGGTTCCTTTAAGGCTGCGATCTTTGCGATCAATATTCTTCCAATAGCCGCCATGGGAACCTTTTCGATCGCCGAACTGATCAAGCATCTCAAGACTGGAGAAGTTACAAATCAGTTCTATTTTGGCTCACTCTACAGTACAACCCAGGATATCCGTTTTTTCACACTTTTCTTGAGTAAACATTTTAAGAATATCTCTGAGGAACAAGGAGTCCGTTGGGGTCCGGTTTGGGACTCAGAAGGCATCATAAAGCTCAAACTTTCGAAAGATCCTGAGTGCCGGGTCTGTGGCAATCTGGCATAGGTGCTCTCGAGAATAACTTTCATCTACTTTTTCAAAATTAATTCGGCTTCTACTTCCTTACCGAATGTCTCTTGAAGGGCCTTCTGTAGGTTTTGAAAATCTTCCATCTTCTCTGCTTCAACGACCAGTTCTCTATCATCCAGAACCTTCAATCTTCCAAATCGATTAACAACCTCGATAACCTTAAACGGATGTTCCAGGCTTAATTTTGTGGAACTATTTAATAAATAAGGGGAATGTT
>CAZEKS010000496.1:0-2426 GCA_964512795.1 uncultured Syntrophaceae bacterium | reverse complement strand
TCCGCAGCCCTGTATCTCCGGGAAAGGAAGAGATAAAGGACGATCCCTTCAATCACCACCAGAACCTGTTCCGCACCCATCAAGACTTTCAACGCTCCGGCGTCATGGGAGAAAAGGCCGGTTCCCAGGGTGGAAAGGATGATGGCCATTGATCCGGTGGAGAGTGCCGACACCAGAAAGAGAATGGGAAGCAAAGGGGTATTCCATAGAGGGACCGATTTTGTCGCCTTTAAGAGAATCCCTGTGTAAATGGCGGTCCCGAAAGCGAAGAGGAGGGCAATGGCCTCGGGGATCCGCCACAGGGTGGAATCTCCATGGAGCCATTGAAAAGGCAGAACGGATTTGGCAAGGAGAACCAAGCCGAAAATGATGAAGATGGAAAGGATGATAAATCCACGAGCCACCCAGGAGGTTCTCGGGTTCAGGCAGGCATACATAAATCTCCATTTGATTCCCAGGTCTAAGATGAGAAAGGGAGTGCTGATAGCGACCATGATCGGTCCCCAGAGAATCGGGACACTTGAAAGGTCCAGGGTATAGCCGAAAAGGACGATGGAAGGGAGGAAGGGAAGGTTTAATTTCACGCCCATCCAGCTGATCAGAGTACCGATGACAAAAGAACCGGCTCCCATGCCTGCCAGGTAAAGGTAAACGGCGATAATCTCCTTCCACTCTTTTTGTGGCCTAAGATACCGTACATTTCTTATCGGATGAATATTTTCTGTCGTCATCCCTGTTTCTCCAGATCAAGGCAGGTCTCTTTCGGACCGGATCCACAACCCTGTCGCCTCGATCATTCCGCTCCTTTACGGAAAAAATCGAAAGTTCTTTAGAGTGAACAGCTTGAATTGAAGTTAATCATATCATATAGAACCATTTTGTCAAGATTTTGAGGAAGAGATTTTCAGAAAAGACTCAGGAGAATCTATTGACAGGGGTGAATAGAATCTGATATCTTTCTAATAGTTCAGGCTGGTGAACTTATGAGAAAAATCACCTATTCGGCCCCTTCGGTCAAGAAGGCTTTTAAGATTCTTTATGCGATTTCAGACTCTTCAAACAGTCTGGGTATAAGCGATCTTTCTAAGAAGCTGAAGATCGGTAAGAGCACTGTTCATGGGATCACCGCGGCCCTGGAGGAGTTGGGGGTTCTCGCTCGCGACCCGCTTTATAAGCGGTATACGATGGGCTATAGCCTTCTGGAGCTCTGCAGGACCGCCTTTGCGAAGATTGATCTGAAGGATTTAGCCCGAAAGCCAATGGAGAAATTAATGGGGAAAGTTGGTGAAACCGTTTTTCTTGGTGTTTTAAACGGAGATCACGTTACCATTGTGGATATGGTAGAATCGCAGAATGAGATGAAGATCACCTCTCCTCCTGGAACAAGGCTTTCGCTCCTGGCCGGGGCAACAGGAAAGGTCTTTCTCGCCAACATTGAAGAGAAGAAGAGCAAAGAAATTGTCCGAAAAATGAGGTTGGTTCGCTATACCTCTAAAACTAAGATGGATCCAAAACAATTTCTCAAAGAGGTGGAGGAAACGAAGAAGAGGGGTTATGCGATTGATGATGAGGAATATCTTCCTGGTGTAAGAGCTGTTGCCGCCCCCGTTGAAACGGCTTCACTTCCTCCAGCTGCGATCTGGGTAGTGGGATTCATTTCAAGCTTCGACGATCAGAAGATGGAGAAGGTGGCCTTGGAGATTCGGAAGACTGCCCAAGAGATTAATCGTTCCCTGAGGAACCACGTCAGGTGAGAGGGGAGAAATGCCATGACAGAACCTACAGATGCACTAATAGCCGAATTGAGGGATTTTCCATTTTTTGTTGAAAGTCATAATGGTGGGGTTCGATTTATCGGACCCGAGGTGCCTCCATTTAGGGCTTATATACCCAAGTAGGATTCCCTTATATAATCATTATTCAGAAGCTCGTTTCCTGAGCCTTCCAGAAGAATGCGGCCATTTTCAAGTACATAAGCCCGGCTGCAAATAGTTAAGGTCTGCTTTACATTCTGCTCCACCAAAAAAACAGTCACCCCTTCCTGATTGATTTTTTGAACCATACGGAATATTTCCTGGACCAGAATAGGGGCTAAACCCAGGGAAGGTTCATCAAACATGAGCAGCTTGGGAATAGACATGAGCCCACGGCCCACCGCACACATTTGTTGTTCTCCACCGCTCAGGGTGCGAGCATACTGCTTTCGTCTTTCTTCAAGTCTTGGGAAGAGGCTGTAGACCCACTGGAGGGTTTCTTTCCTTTTGGCCTTGGCCTGGGGGGCAAGGGAACCCATGATGAGGTTTTCTTCCACTGTCATTTCCGGGAAAAGGCGCCTGCCCTCTGGAACCTGAACGATTCCAACTTCGACGGTCGAGTGTGTGCTAAAAATAGTTGAAATTTAGGACGTGGCTCCTAAAATGGTAAAG
>CAZEKS010000495.1:0-2434 GCA_964512795.1 uncultured Syntrophaceae bacterium | reverse complement strand
ACCCATCCTTCCAGGACGAAGGTTGAAGAATTCAATTTTTTCACACCTTCTGAGGGGTTACGAAAAACCGTCATCCCTCAGAGAAATGCCAAGCTTAATAGATTAGTCCCTTTATCCACGGCCTGGTCTTCCTTCACCAGTGGGTCATTCACCCCGTTAGAAATGATGGCCTGCTGCTTAGCAGCGGGGTTAGATTTTAGAATAGTTTCGGTGGGGTTTGATGCCCCGCTGGAATTTCTAACGGGGTTCACTTTTCCTTGAATTCTCCTCTTCCTCCTCTTGCCTTTGCCGTTGATAGGCCGGGAGAAGATTATATTTTCAAGCGATTTGATATCTCCGAACCTACAGGCGGACATCCTTGAACAAAGATACCCCGACTCTTCATCTTCGACGTACAGTTACCTATCAGGATCGTTCCTTTCGGACAAGCATTCAGATGTTTTCCAATTCCGATATGAATGTTTTCGTCCTCCAAACGATAGTCCGTAAGCCTTGAATAGTAATCCTGAAGAAAGACCAACAGCGTTGAAAGGCACGCGCTGCACGATCCCTCATCATGGACGATGATATCAGGAAAAGGAATATATAGCTTGGAAGGGGGAGGCTCAAAAGGGAGCACCCATTTCGAGTAATCCTTTGGTTCAACTGAAATCTTTTGCAGGTCGATTTCTCCTAATTCTCTTTCCGCTGCCAGTCTGAGGTGAGGGATGACCGCTGGGCTTAAGCCCATCAGCCGGGCAGCCACCGCATCGGTGGAAAGGGCATTATTTCCAACGAGGACCATTCCCATCTTCTTCACTCGCCCATAAGCTGGCCCCATTCCTTCCATGCCCACTGTGCCATCAATGATGGCCAAATGGGGGGAGAGAACCGAAGCCATCTCCGAAATGGCGATGTCCAATTCTTTATGACCCCTGGTGATTTTCTTGTCACAGCGGAGCTGATGGAATCTCGCCTTTTCTCTGCGCCATAATAAACCTTTCATATTTTTGATGCTCAGCGTAACTTGGGTGTGCATGTGGGTCTTCATCACTGGGACGGAAATAATCAAATCGAACTCTTTGAGCACAGCAGGGACTTTAATCTTTTTAACAACTTCTCCTCCGGGAATCTTTATCTCCATTGGATTCCCCTGATCCAAATCGAGAATCTCAACCTTTTTTTCTTCCGAGATCTCTTTCATACCCGTGATTTGAAACGCCTCTTTCGCATTCACTCCGAAGATACAACTTTCACCGATCGCGATGCGGCGGACTCCCCTCTCTTTCAGGTGATCGATGGTAGCGGCGACCACTTGGGGATGGGTCGTCACGCCATCTCCAGGGGAGGCCAAGCGAGCTGCATTCGGTTTGATCAGGACATTCCTCCCCTTCAGATAGGATAAGGGAAACTTTTGAAGTCCCCGTTTTGTCGTGCGATAGGGATTTTTCCCTTTTGAAACGATCACCAGAGGGTCCATTGACACATTCTCCATAAACAAAAAAACCATAGAGAGATTCTCTATGGCCCTAAAATAACAGGGCCATGGATTTTAATCACCCATGGCCCTGTTGGCATTATACCAGAATCTAAGCGCACAGGTGAATGGCTTGAAGATAATAATAATCAAACACCCTCTTAGCGCTTAAATCCATTTTTCCACCTTTGCGATTTTATAATTTATTAAGGAACAATTGTCAAGAGTCAAAAAGCTTTCATATGTTGAAGCTATGACAGTTCCCGCGGCCCCTGGCGTTGGCGGTAAGCCTCAATATAACGTCTCGCACGTTTATCGCGGCCCATAATCAGGTCGGCGGCCAGAATGGCTGGGCGTACCTTGACCACGTCAACAATCAGACAGGTGACCCCTGAAGCCACAGCCATTGCGACGAAGGCACTATTGAGCAAGTCACGATCAGGCAAGCCAAAAGAGAGATTGCTGGCTCCCAGTGTGATGTTCACTCCCAATTCGGCTTTAATCCTTCGAATCGCTTCGATGACGGCCAGCCCGGAGTTGGGATCGGCTCCCACGGCGAAAGTCAGGCAATCGATGATGATGTCCTCTCGAGAGATACCCGCTGCCTCGGCACGCTCGACGATCTTGTGGGCAACGGCTACTCTCCGCTCTGAATCCTTTGGGATCCCCGCGTCGTCTTGCAACAAACCGATGACGGCTGCTCTATATTCTTTGACCAGAGGGAGGACCTTAGTAAAAGAATGCTCTTCGCCCGTAACCGAATTGATGAGCGGTTTCCCTTTGTAGACTTTGAGAGCTGCCTCTAATGCCTTAGGATCAGCACTATCAAGACATAGAGGTATATCTGTTGTTTCGATCACTGCTTTCACTGCCTGGGGAAGCAGGGTGACCTCATCCACACCGAATGTACCCACACTGACATCAAGAATGTCTGCCCCGGCGTCTGCTTGAGCGAGGGCTTCTTTGCGCACAATCTCC
>CAZEKS010000494.1:0-2439 GCA_964512795.1 uncultured Syntrophaceae bacterium | reverse complement strand
CCTTGGACAAGGAGCGTTATCAGACCGTTTTTGCAGAGAGGGATGGATCGATTGCTGCCCCCACAGCTGGTCTCCATTTCACGCATGCTTTGCTTCAATCGCTTAAAGAAAACGGCGTGCGCACCACGACGATCACTCTCCATATTGGAATTGGAACCTTTGCCCCGGTAAAGGCCCGTGACGTCGAAGACCATGCCATGGAAGCAGAATGGATAGAGATATCGGAGGAAGCGGCGAGAGAGATCGAAGAAACCAAAGCCCGTGGTGGAAAAGTCATTTCTGTTGGAACGACCACGACCCGCGCCCTTGAATCCTTTTCCGATGGAAAGGGGGGAATGAAATCTGGTAAAGGAATGACTTCTCTATTTATCTATCCTCCCTATCGCTTTCGAGTCATCGATGGAATGGTCACCAATTTTCATTTACCGAAATCGACGTTGATCTTGCTGGTATCCGCCTTCGCGGGAAAAGACTTATTAATGAAGGCTTATCAAGAAGCCATTCGCAGAAAATATCGATTTTATAGTTATGGCGATGCGATGCTAATCCTCTGATGGATATGGAATAATGGAATATTGGGTTAACCATCATTCCATTAATCCATCATTCCACTATTCCAATTTTGACTTTTATGGCTTTTCGTTTCGAGATCATTAAAAAGGATAGTTCTTCACAGGCAAGACTGGGGAGGGTTAAAACAGACCACGGCTCTTTCACTACCCCCGCTTTTCTCCCTGTGGGAACACAAGGGTCGGTTAAATCGCTCACCCCTGAAGAATTGGTGGAGATAGGTGTCGAGGCGATTCTGGGTAACACTTACCACCTCTACCTCAGGCCAGGGCACGAGACGATCGGAAGATTAGGAGGGCTTCACGCTTTCATCCATTGGGAGAGGCCCATATTAACGGATAGCGGTGGTTTCCAGATATTCAGCCTCGGAAGTCTTCGAAAAATTTCAGAAGAAGGAGTGCTTTTCCAATCCCACTTAGATGGCTCTCCCCACTCCCTCACACCGGAAAAGGTGGTAGAAATTCAGAAGGTCCTCGGTACGGATATTGCCATGGTCTTAGACGAATGTGTCCCCTATCCTTCCCCTTATGAATATGTGAAGACCTCCATGGAGCGGACGAGCCGCTGGGCAAGGAGAAGTTTACAGGTGAGGCGAGAAAGCGATCCAGCCCTTTTTGCCATCGTGCAAGGAGGGGTGTATCGGGATCTGAGGGAAAAGAGTGCCCAGGCATTGGTGGAAATGGGATTCCAGGGATATGCTATCGGCGGTCTTAGCGTGGGGGAACCGAAATCAACGATGTTAGATGTCCTCCAATGGACGATCCCTCTCTTGCCGGAGGATACTCCCCGGTATTTAATGGGCGTGGGAACACCAGAGGATATGATTGATGCCGTGATGCTTGGAGTGGACTTTTTCGATTGTGTCCTGCCAACAAGGAATGCCCGAAATGGAACACTTTTTGCCTCATCAGGAAAAATATCGATCAAACAGGCCCAATATGCTGAAGATGGAAGGCCTGTGGATGAGACATGCACCTGTTACACCTGCCGCCACTATTCCAGGGCCTACCTTCGTCATCTTTACCTGTCAAAAGAAATTTTGTCCTCGAGGTTGAATACCATCCATAATTTGTATTATTATGTAAGCCTTTTAGGAAAGATCAGGAAAGCTATCCAAGAGGGCCGATTTCTCGATTTTTATCAATCCCGTACCCCACCCCATGGATTGGAAACAGAATTTTCTGCTCGTTTTCAATCAAACTGAGGATGGAGTAAAATTTAAAAGGAGGATTTTATGTGGACTGATTTGGCTTATGCGATGGGACCGACGCCGGGAGGAGGTCAAGGGTCTCAAATTTGGAGTTTTCTACCCATTATTTTGATTTTTGTGATCTTTTATTTTCTGCTCATTCGACCCCAGCAGAAGCAGAAAAAGGAACATCAGAACCTATTGGGAAACCTCAAGCTGGGAGACCAAATAATAACTGGTGGTGGTATTTATGGTAAAATTACTGGTATAAGAGATAATGTTATCACTATTGAAATCTCTGACAAGGTGAGGGTAAAAGTAAGCAGAAGTTCCATTGCCGGAGTGGTCAAACAGGATGTATTGAAGGCAGACTAAAAATTTGAGTTAAGAGTTATGAATTATGAGTTTAGAGTTTAGAAATAATTGAATACTCTTAATTCATAATTCTCAATTCTTAATTCATAATTTTAACCCCCTTGCTCTAAACTTTGTTTTAGGGCTATAATCCACGAGGAGGTGAAACATGAGGAAATATGAAACCATTTTCATTTTAGACCCCGATCTTGAAGAGGAGCAGGCCCTCTCCGTTATTGAAAAAGTCAAGGGAATTATCACACAAACCAACGGAGAAATCCTAAAGGTTGAAGATTGGGGAAAACGAAAACTCGCCTATGAAGTCA
>CAZEKS010000493.1:0-2442 GCA_964512795.1 uncultured Syntrophaceae bacterium | reverse complement strand
AGGGGGCCAGCCATGAATAAATATGCACTGATTATCGAAGAGTTCGCCTGCTGGGGATGCAAGGCCTGCGAGGTAGCCTGCAAACAGGAATACAATAATCCCCTTCATGGTGCCTACGATCCTTCGAATGGTACGGATACTGTCAAACATCTGTCTGTCTGGGGGGATGGTCCGAAATACGTGGACGGTAAGCTCGATTTCATGTGGCGAGTGAACGTCTGCAAACATTGCGCCGATCCTGTCTGCGCCAAGGCTTGCCCCGAAGGCGCCATCACCAAAGATCCAGAGACAGGCATCGTCCTCTACGACAAAGAAAAGTGTAACGGCTGCAATGCAGTAGAGGGCAAGTCCGGAGTTGAAAAGCAGGAGACTTCTCCATGCAAGAAGGATTGCCCGGCGCACAACGATATCCAGGGATATGTGAGCCTTGCGGCCAAGGGGAAATATCAGGAAGCTTTACAACTCATCAAGGAAACAAGCCCCTTCCCGTCCATCTGCGGGAGGGTCTGTCATCACCCATGTGAATCGGATTGTAACCGGAAGCAAATTGATGAACCTGTATCTATTCAGTCTATTGAGCGTTTCCTGGCTGATCAGGATTTTTCGGGCGGGAAGCCTTATGTGCCAAAAGTCAAAGAGGCGAGAGATGAAAAAATCGCTATTATCGGGGGAGGTCCTGCTGGCCTGACAGCAGCCTATTGCCTGGCTCGAGACGGATATCAGGTGACTGTATTTGAAAAACTGCCTTTTGCTGGCGGAATGATGACGGTAGGAATTCCGGAGTATCGCCTCCCAAGAGATGTGATCTCTCGTGAAATCAGGGTGATTCAGGACATGGGGGTGGAGATCAAAACAGGGGTGACTTTCGGAGAAGATATTACCCTCCAGAGTCTGAAACAGGACGGGTATCAGGCCGTTTTCTTGGCCACTGGCCTTCACCAGAACAGGCGTTTGAACCTAAACAAAGAAGACATGAAGGATGTCCTTAAGGGTGTTGATTTTCTTCGGGATGTGTCCCTTGGAAATCCCGTTTCCATTGGAAAGAGGGTGATCGTCATTGGAGGCGGCAATGTGGCCATTGATGTGGCATTGACCTCTATTCGCAAAGGAGCACAGGAGGTCTCTTTGGTCTGTCTGGAACAACGAGATGAAATGCCGGCATGGAAACACGAAATCCTGGAGGCATTAGAAGAGGGCGTTAAGATTATCAACGGTTTCGGCCCCAACAAGTTCTTAGAGAAGGACGGGAAGTTGTCTGGAATCGAATTCAAACGCTGCACCTCTGTGTTCGACGAAAACGGGGCTTTTGATCCCAAATATGATGTAACAGATCTGACCAGACTTGAGGGCGATACAGTCATTGTTGCTATTGGTCAGGCTGCTGATCTCTCCTTTGCCGAGAAGCAGGGGATTCCCATTAGTTCGGAAGGCCGTCTTGAGGCTGATCCGGTGACCCTGGAGACGCCGATGGAAGGTGTCTTCGCAGGTGGGGATGTACACCATGGCCCAAAATCGATTGTGGAGGCCATTGGTTCTGGCAAGGAGGCAGCCGTATCCATTGACCGATATATAAGAGGCCTGAGCCTTAGAGCAGACAGGGACATAAAATTGAGTTCAATCACAAAACCTCAGATAGAGAAATACGATCCGTCCCCTCGGGCTCAAATGCTTCGCCTTGAACCCCAGGAGCGAGTAAAGAGCTTCGTTGAAGTTCGACTGGGATTTACGGAGGAAATGGCCGCCCAAGAGGCGCGGAGGTGTATCACCTGCGGCAGCTGCTGTATACAGGCCTGTCCTTATGATGCAATCGCCTTTGATGTAAAAAGCGGGAAAACCCAGAAGTGCAACCTCTGTTATCAAAGGGTTACGAACGGGCTCTATCCGGCCTGTGCTGATAATATCTGCCTTGCTCACTGTATCTATTTCGGGGACCCTGCCGAGATTGAGAAAAAGATTCTGGAGAAGAGAAAGGTTAGAGGGGGTTGGGGGGAAATCATCCCTAAGGCTTTATTAATAAATTCGAGGGTGTGAGAGAGGGGGCAAGAAGATATACTTTAGGTCAGCCTCGGGAAGGCCTTTTTTGTGCCACCAAGAGCAGGTGTTGGCCGAAATGATTGATAAGAGGAATTTTTTGGAGGACCCTTTCCATAGGTTGAACTATCTTCTCTATTTTTTCAACATTACCACTTAAAAAAAATTCTACATAAAAATAAGGGGCTATCTCAATTTCAAAAGTACCTTCCCAAAGGATACGAAACTGATTCCTCGTGACCATCTTTCTAAGCTCTTTTCGTGAAAAGTGGTGATGGATCCCATATTCAGGTTCGGGCCTTTTGCGATTATATTCGAACCGGGCGTGAAGACCATGATAGGGAGGAAGAACGCGGTCATCGATTAAACTTATAGCCTTTTCCAAGAATAATAGTGGGTTTAATGTATAAC
>CAZEKS010000492.1:0-2446 GCA_964512795.1 uncultured Syntrophaceae bacterium | reverse complement strand
TACACCGGCAAGCATCACCATGGAACTGAAAATAGCCATGGCGACGAGCACCTAGATGAGGGTATACCCCTTAGAATAGTACCCCTCCCGGTAATTGTAATGGCTTATACCTGAATACATTTAACTGATATTCCCTGACATTCCCTTTATAATTTAGACTGAAATTCACCCGGTAGAGAAGAAGCTCATAGATGGATTGTATGGAAAATTCTGAAAATTTCGCCCACTCTTTAGTCGGTCTGGATGCGCTCAATAATCGTGCCTCCCACTTCAGGGTGACACCCTCACCAATATCCTCTTCCCCCGAACTCTTTTGCATATCTAAGGTTCTTATAAGACCGGTTGCCTGTGTCAGTTTCGAGGAAAGCAAATTGGATTGGTTGGCCCTTTCAAGATAGTCAAAACCCATCCTGAAGAGATACATCGTGGCTGCGATACTCGCTGTAAGGATCAAGCCAGCGATCAGGATTTCGAGGACGATGAAACCATTGCAACGTGTCCGTGTCATGTGATTCGTGCCCGTGATATTAAAAAAATTTAATGTAGCCCTTTATGGGCGAAATATCCAATACGGGCATAAGGCCCTGCACTACAGATCTTTTACGGGGACAAGCCCCTACACTACATAATTTATTGTTAACCTTTTCTTTCTAAAATAATGTTTCCAAATGGCGCCTGGACACTTAAGGAATAGGCCTGATTTCCCACAAATATCTTCAGGGTGCCGCCGGAGGTCGTTCCATTTTTATAAAATTCGATGGGATGACCGATTTGGATAACAACATCACCAAAGGTTTCTTCTTTATCATTAACCGTCATCACACCATCTTTCGAAGACAACACCTTTATCTCACTATACAGGAAGGACTCCCTCTTGAGGCTGGAAATGAAGATCATCACCTCCTCAGCCTTTAGGGAGGCCTTGTAGCTACTGTACATACTGTACGAGACCGGAAGGCTTACAGAAAGCATGAGGCCTATGATCGACACCACGATGAGGATCTCTATTAATGTGAAACCTTTTCTATTTATCTTTGCCATGAGGAACCTTATAATTTTATTTTTCCAACACTCATTACCGTGAGCATCAATGATATGACGATGAATCCTACGATAAGCCCCATGATAACGATGATGGTAGGCTCAATCAAGACAAGTGCCCTCTTTGTGCTGTTCTTAAACCTCTCGTCAAATACCTGATAGAGCTCAAAGAATATCTCTTTAAGATTCCCGCCTCCTTCGCCTACCCTCAGCATATTGGGGACAATTTCCGGCAAAAAGTGTACCTGTGAAAAGACATCAGCGATCTTCTTGCCGCCTTTTATCTGTTCGACAAGAGACTCTATGGGACTTCTGATACGATAGTTCTGGATGAGAGCAGCAGAGAGCTTCAGTGCCTTGATAAACTCGATCCCGCTCTGAAGCATGGAGTACATCGCGTATGAAAACCTCGACAGTTCAAGATTCAACATGAGCCTGCCGATCAGAGGGAAGCTTAGGAGATAGGGATAAAGGTTAGGAAGTTTTACCTTGGAGGGGTTAAACTTTCTTAAAATAAAAATTGCTGTAATAATGGCAACCAAAATGCAGAGATTCGTAAAGCTCAATAATCCACTCATGGTATAAAGGACTTTGGCAGGCAGGGGAAGGGCACGAGTATCGCTACCAAAGATACCGAAAAATCTTGGGACGATGAAACTGAATATGAAAACAAGGGTCATGAGGCTTGCAAAGATGAGAAATACAGGATAGGTCAGGGCATTCCTTATCTCTCCTTTATATTGTATTTGAAACTTGTAGTACTGGGCGATGTTTTCGAAGGCCGATTGAAGGTTTCCCACTGCTTCACCGACACGTATCATTGTGACAAAAAGATGGGTGAAGCGACCTGTGTTACTAAATGCCTGGGCGACCTCCTTTCCAGCCTTAATATCAACCAGGACAAGGGAAAGAATATCTTTGAGTTCCTGTCTCATGGAAGGATTCATTAGAAGTTCAAATGCCTTATCTATGCGTATGCCTGACCTGAGGAGGATACTCAGTTCCCTGGAGATGTTATACAAATCCTGATCACCAAACCCCTTTCTCAAGGAAAAGCTCTTCCTCTCTTTGGTCTTCTTTTCCACGAGCTCTATGACCGTAAGCCCTCGCTCCTTCAATTTAGAGATGGCGTCCATTCTGTCAGATGCAGAGATGACGCCTTTAATCTCCTGTCCGGAAGAGTCGATACAACTGTATTGAAGCTCGCTCAGCATACCCTCAGGACCTCTTCCAAAGTGGTTAATCCCTTTGCAACCTTGAGCATTCCGTCTTCGAGGAGGGTTCTAAAACCTTTGTTGCCGCGTAATGCTGCCCTTAAAGATTCGAGAGAGTGCTTTCTAAGAAACACCTCCTTAAACTCATCCGTGTACTCAAAGAGCTCGAAGATGGCAGTCCTTCCCCTATA
>CAZEKS010000491.1:0-2468 GCA_964512795.1 uncultured Syntrophaceae bacterium | reverse complement strand
TATCTCCAAAGCTTTACCAAGCGATCATTTGGAGGTAAGGGTCATAGGCCACGTTAGATAACCGACATTGCAAGGTTTTTGGACCTTGTTATTAACCCTGGGAAAGGTGTCGCTGTAAAGCTTCTCCGATACCTCTGCCCGACCTGCTTGTCTTATAGCAATTTTTTCACACCTTCCCTTTAGTAAAGGAGGGTGAGGGGGGAATTATCATTTCACATTGGAGATTTATCAATGACTTCCATTGTTGTTGCGGTAGATGACTTGGTCAAGACCTTCGGGGACTTCGTCGCTGTGGACCATATCCGTTTTCAGGTGGAGAAGGGAGAAATCTTCGGATTTTTAGGCCCAAATGGTGCCGGCAAGTCCACCACCATCCGAATTCTCTGCGGACTCTTGCTGCCTACTTCTGGGAAAGGGAAGGTTGCTGGATTCGATATCATGAAGGAGCCGGAGAAGATCAAACAGGCCATTGGGTATATGTCCCAAAAATTTTCACTTTATGATGACTTAACGGTTGTCGAAAATCTCCATTTTTTTGGAGGAATTTACGGCCTCTCCGGTTCATTGCAGAAAAGGAGGGAAAATGAGGTTTTAGAGATGATTGACCTTCAAGATTTCCGAGATCGAATCACCCACACACTCGCTGTCGGGTTGAAACAGCGTCTTGCATTGGGGTGCGCCATTCTCCATGAGCCTTCCATCCTGTTTCTGGATGAACCCACTTCAGGGGTCGATCCCATCTCTCGAAGAAATTTCTGGAGTCTCATCCAGCAGATGGGAGAGAGGGGGGTGACCACCTTTGTGACCACCCACTACATGGATGAAGCGGAGTATTGCGGCCGGCTGGCCCTCATCTATCAGGGGCGGATTATCGCCTTGGGAACTCCTTCTGGATTAAAAGCGAAGAGTCTCTCACAGGGAGTGTTGGAAGTAGAATGCGATCCTCTCATCCCGGCCCTGGATCTCTTGAAAAAAGAGTCCTGGGTCTCGGAATCAGCCGTATTCGGAGATGGCCTTCATGTGATCGGCAAGAAAAGCGTCGATCTTGAGCGAGAAGTCAACGCTCTCTTCCAGAAGCACGGGATCCTTCTTAAAAGGATGGGAACGATCAGACCCTCCTTGGAAGATGTTTTTGTTTCATTGATCGATAGAGAGGAAAAACAGTGAAGCCATCCCGTACCTGGGCCATTGCCAAAAAAGAGTTTTTCCATATCTACCGGGATCCAAGGAGCCTGGCGCTGGTGATCCTCATGCCTGCTCTCTTGATGCTCCTCTTTGGATATGCCGTCACCATCGATGTGAAAAAAGTCTCTATGGCTGTCCTGGACCGTGACCGGAGTCAGGAGAGTTTAAATTTCGTCCAAAGGTTTACCGCTTCTCCTTATTTCAATCTTCGCTTTTGGGTTCGAGATGAAAAGGAGATAAAGCGACTCATCGACCAGGGAGAGGTGAAGATCGGACTGGTCCTTCCCTGGGATTTTTCAAAAATGATCAAGTCAGAGAAGGTGGTTCCGATTCAGGTGTTGATCGACGGGGCCGATGCCAACACAGCCAATATTATTCTCAGTTATGCCCAGGCGATTGCCCGGCAATACACCCAGGAGAAGACCATTCTGAAGGTCTCGCGGATGGGAATGCAGAGTGTGAGCTTGCCCATCGAAGCACGGCCAAGGGTCTGGTTCAATGAAGATTTGGAATCGAAGAATTATTTCGTACCCGGGCTGGTGGCAGTGATCATATCGATCATCGGGGTGATCCTTACCGGACAGGTGATTGTTCGTGAATGGGAGAAAGGAACGATGGAACTCCTGATCTCCACCCCTGTTCGAAAAGGAGAGCTGATGATGGGAAAGTTGTTTCCGTATTTTTTCTTAGGCCTCTTAGACTTGTCCTTGGCCGTTCTGATGGGCAAATGGGTCTTTCAGGTGCCCTTGAGAGGAAGTGTTGTTTTGCTTTTTGCACTCTCATGCATCTACATTGTGGTAACCCTTGCCCTCGGCTTGACCATCTCCACTGTTGCAAGGACCCAGCTTTTGGCTAATCAGATGGCTATGGTCATCGGGTTTCTACCTTCGTTCCTCCTCTCCGGGTTCACCTTCGCGATCGCCAACATGCCCATCTGGCTCCAGATCATCACTTATGGGATTGCTCCCCGGTATTATGTGACGATCGTGAAGGAGATCTTTTTAAAGGGGGTGGGCTTTTCATTTCTCTGGCGTGAAACTTTGGTTTTAATTGCGATGGGGATCGTAGGGCTCTGGGTGGCCACTAAGACTTTCAAAAAAGAGTTAAGGTAAGAATATAAGGAAGGATGGAATAATGGAATAGTGGAATCATGGAATAATGGGCAAAGAAAATTTTGTTTCTCATTCAAACCCAATATTACAATCTTCCAGTATTCCAACATTCCGAGAGGTGTTTTATGTTCAAACGAGTTCGATATTTCTTTGTCAAGGAGTTGATCCAGA
>CAZEKS010000490.1:0-2469 GCA_964512795.1 uncultured Syntrophaceae bacterium | reverse complement strand
ATGCTCATTGCTAATTGTTCATTTTGCATTGATCCTTTAATGGTAACCCTCTAATTCTCCCTTTGGTAATATCCATCGGAAGCTCTCGGGAGTAAACGTGTGTCGTTCTCCGTCGATATGAGCTGTGAGATGGCCGTTTTCTCTGGAAATGCCGAGACCGAAAATCTTCTCCAGGTTCATCAGGCGCTCCACGATTTTTTCCCACTTATTATGATCGATCGGGCGGACCATACAACTTCTGTACTGGGCCTCTTCCAGTCTACCACTGGGGTCGTAGAAGATCACTTCTCCGGCAGAGGCCCCGGCTAAGATCTTCCCCCCTTTGTAGGGAGAATCCATCCGGTGGAGGATTCCATCATTCCCCCAGAAGAGTCCCAACATGATCACGGAGCCTCCCATGAGAGCCTGGCAGAGGTGCTCATAGGCAGTGCCTACGATGTTCACCTGCAACCCAGGGCCACGCGGATCGCTCACCGCACAGACCCAACCTCGGTCTACCACGTTGCCCAGGATGTTGAAAGTCCCTCCTTTTGCAGAGTATCCCGTTACCTTACCCACATCACCATGAATCTCCAGCGTCCCGGAATGCATGACCATCCCGGTAAAATTCTGAGCATGGCCGTGCACCCGCACCAGGGCTCCCATATTAAATGCGCCGCAATATTCGCCCGGGCTCCCATAGACATCCACCCATGTATCAAAGGTACTGCCGGAACCCATACCCATTCCAATGCCGCGCTGGCCTTCCACTTTGTAGACGATGAACTTCCTCCATCCCATCCGATGGGCGTGATCAAGGAAAGGACTCAGAACGTTGGAAGGCTCCACTCCTTCAGGCCGAAACCCTCGGGCATCCACTACCAACACCTGGTTCGACTCCTCGGGTTGTTTCAACTTTCTGGCATCCGCCACTGTCATGCGGAGCATTCCGCTTCCGCCATTGGTATGATCCAGCAATGCATTGATGTGCTCTCGCACGATATGCGTTAATGCACCCCGGTCTTTGCCTCCTGTATTCCAGCCGGCTAAATGGTCATGAATTTGGGTCAATTCCTCAAGCGCTTTCAAAGGAGGAGCGTCTTTGGTCAATCTCTCCAGGGCTGCCTTGAACTCCCCAAAATTCAATCCCCCCAACCCCTCTTTGCTAAAGGGGGGTAAGGGGGGATTGAAAACAGGAGAAACGCTCTGGCCTTCTGGAGAAGAAAACGTCCCGTGAGGGATATTTATTTTCTGGCCGAATTTGTCCAAGACTTCGTGACCCGTAATCCTGCCTTTCTCATCATAGAACACCCTGCTTACCATTCCGGGGTTGACCGTGAAGGTCAAAGGAGAAATAGTGCTTTTCATCAATCCGAGGCGGTAGAGTTCCTGCAATCCTGCATCGCTTCCTTGCTTCTCAGAGCAGATGATGCTGACGAAATTTTCTCCGTCGTCATAGAGCATGGCCACATTGGGCCGGAGCAAAGAAGGATCGATAATATCCAAACGTTCGATCACCCTGCGATATGGGTCGATGCGGCCGCAGAGATACTGATAGGGGCCGTCCGGGGCGCTTTCCAGCTCCACCTCCTGGACGCGTTCGAAACGCTCCCTGATTTCAGGGGATAACTGGGTCAGACTCCATCCGGTTGTCGGGGAGAAGGATTCCACTAGGGCGTCAAAGGGATAATGCAGATACTGGCTGAGCAGATGGAGTTTGAGAGAAGCGACAGCTGTATCGGTCTGAGCCAGCGGGGTTAAGTTGAATTGAGTGATACGGTTGAGCATGGTACGATAATTCGTTGTTTCTCCATTATGAGTTAAGGCGGTGTGCAATTCAGCAAAAGGATGAGAATTCATCTGGTCCACCACTGAACCCGTAGCCAATCGGCGATGAATGATGTTCACCGGCGCTTCAGGAAGTTCCCATGGGATATGCGAACCATCGCTCTTCCAGCAGCCGGAATTCTTCCCGCAAGAGAGCACGGCTACTTTCTTCTGTTGGCCTTCCACATAATTTTCTCGTGTGATCCTACGGGCAAGCCGATAGATATACTCATCCTCGGCTTCCTGCAAAAATTCTGTATTTCCTCTATAATTTTCGATGGTCAGACCTTGATAACGTATCTGTCGCGGCGGCCAGATGGGGTCCTTCAGCAGATCATTTTCTATGAAGCGATAGAGTTCTTCCTGGCGAACGCGCACAAAGAATCGAAACACATCCCCTGGGTCTTTTTCGCCAAAGAGACGAAAATCTCCTTCCTCCCCCTGGGGACCGCGCCGGTAGGGGATCCGGCATCGTTTCAAGTTGCCATCGCCATCGTCCACTTCAAGGCCTTTGAAATACTTCTCCATGATCTCCTTAACGATCTCCAGGCGGACACCCAACACCCTTTCCCTCGCCCTTTGACGGACCTTTCTGGGGTGAAGTCCTAGATCGCGGGCAAGGTGTTCTGCCTCGACATCGTCCTGGAAGATGCCTTTGACCAA
>CAZEKS010000489.1:0-2479 GCA_964512795.1 uncultured Syntrophaceae bacterium | reverse complement strand
CTCCTGCTTCGATACGAGCATCGTCACCAATAACCATTTGGCTGTTAGACCAAACGTACCCTCAACCATATTAGGTACAGGGCGGGCTTCCTAGCCGTAGCCCTAACCTATAAACCCGGAGAATTTTCACCGTTTGAGGGTAACGAATCTGTGGTGCATGATCACAATGAAATCAAATGGTTTTGAAAGAATAGTAAAAATATCTATTTCTGTGATGATGATTATTATTACCGTTCTCACGGTATTTGGAGTGGCCTCTTATTTCTATTTCACTCACGATCTTCCAAGTATTGATACTTTAAAAAATTATAAACCCTCAGCCATTTCAAAAATATTTTCTGAAGATGGAGAGGTCATCGGTGAGTTTTCCTACGAAAAAAGAGAAGTGGTCTCCCTGGATAGGATTCCAAACTATCTCATTCAGGCCTTTGTCGCAGGAGAGGATGCAAGATTCTTTCAACACAAAGGGTTAGATTACCTTGCCATCCTGAGGGCCTTTTTTAGAAATATTTTTTCTGGCGAGATTGTCCAGGGAGGGAGCACCATTACCCAACAGGTGGTAAAATCCCTTTTGCTTTCCCCTGAAAAGAGCTTTGCGAGAAAGATCCGAGAGGCCATATTGGCTTATAAGATCGAAAAAAATCTCACCAAGGAGGAAATTCTCTTTTTATATTTAAACCAAATCTACTTAGGTCATGGGGCCTATGGCGTAGCGGCTGCGGCAGAGAGTTATTTCGGGAAGACAGTTGAGGAATTAAATATTGCAGAGTCTGCCCTCCTTGCCGGACTTCCTCAAGCCCCCAGTAAAAACTCTCCGTATCAGTATCCCCAGCAAGCCAAAAAGAGACAACTCTATATTCTCAATCGTATGGTTGAAGAAGGCTTTATCGCATCGAGTGAGGCAATCAAAGCCACTCAAACCCTCTATGTCATCCGAAGTAAAGAGAAACCTTCCATCGAAAAGGCGCCTCATTTTGTTGAATACATAAGACGTTATGTCGAGGAAAAATATGGGAAAGATGCTCTTTATAAAGAGGGCCTCCAAGTTTTTTCTACCATTGATCTTCATTTTCAGGGAATAGCTCAAGAGGCGGTGGAAGCTGGATTAAAGGAGATAGAAAAACGGGAAAAATATCTACCTGCTGACTTGCCTTCGGCCCTGGAAGGCGCCCTGGTTTGTTTTGATCTGGAAACTGGATATGTTAAGGCGATGGCAGGAGGAAGGGATTTCAAGAAAAGTCAGTTCAACCGAGTGACCCAAGCCCGGAGACAAACCGGATCGGCCTTTAAACCCATCGTTTATGCCTCTGCCCTCGATAAAGGTTTTACCCCTGCGTCTATTATTGTGGATTCCCCGGTCGTTTTCGAATGGGGAGAAAAAAAATGGAAGCCCAAGAATTTTGAAGGGAAATTTTCTGGACCGACCACCTTAAGGAATGCTCTCACACATTCCGTCAATATTGTGACAGTGAAGATTGCCCAGGAAGTTGGCATTGATTACATTAAGGATTATGCTAAAAAATTGGGGATATCCTCCCCTCTTCATAATAACCTTTCAATGGCTCTTGGTTCTTCCAGCATATCGCTTTATGAATTAACAAAAGCCTATTCCGTATTCGCCAATCAAGGAAATGTCTTCAAGCCTATTTTTATCAAAAAGATCCTGGATAGAGATGGGAATCTATTAGAAGAAAATCCCCCTCTTTTTTATTCCAAAGAATTCCCCTTAGAAGACCAAGTCCTCACCCCCCAGACGGCCTTTTTGATTACCTATCTTTTAGAAGGGGTTGTCAAACATGGGACGGGTTGGAGAGCCAGATCTCTGGGTAGACCTGTAGCTGCCAAAACGGGAACAACCGATCAATTTATGGACGCTTGGTTTATTGGCTATACCCCGGAATTGATCACTGGGGTATGGGTGGGCTTTGATGAAGAAAGGTCTCTTGGAGAAAACGAAACAGGGGCTCGGGCTGCCTCCCCGATTTGGGTCACTTTCATGTCTAAAATATTGGAGGGTAAACCTGTAAAAGATTTCCCCATCCCCGAAGGGATAGAATTTATGAAGGTTGATCCCAAGACGGGTCAGGTCAGTTTAGAAAAGGGAGGCATCCTTGAATGTTTCAGGGAGGGAACAGAACCACCACAAAAGGATCTTTCGCCATTAAAGACGGAAACAGATTTCTTCAAGTTCGATTTTAATCTTTCGACAAAGCCGAAGTAAAATCTCTCTTAATGGTATCAGAGGATATAGTAGGAGTAGGTGCGGAGTCAAGGAATTCAGGTTTTGGGCTAAAGGGATTTGATGCCGAATTGGGAACTCGAACCCATTTCAGCCCTGAAATCTAGTGTGATGTCTCAATAACGGCTTTACAATGATTTGAGATCTGTCATTCCCGCGGAAGCGGGAATCCAGATTGAAAAGACTGGATTCCGGATCAAGTCCGGAATGACACAATGTGTAAAGTCATTTCTGAGACAC
>CAZEKS010000488.1:0-2479 GCA_964512795.1 uncultured Syntrophaceae bacterium | reverse complement strand
TCACGATACCTCTCGTGGTACGCCCAGAGGCGCCTTTTATATGATTATCAAACCTAAACTATACACTTTACGAATTGGAAAGGCGAAAATGAAGTGTCAAGTCCACTCGTCACGAGCAGCGGGAGGAGCAAAGAGGGGACATAGTTGAATTCTTACACTTGAAAATTCAAAGTAAGACAGTCATGCCTGACTGGCCGGAAGGTACTCTTCCGAGCGCGCGGTATGAAGTGATATTTACCCCGTTAGAAATAATGCCCCGCTGTTTTGCAGTCGCGTCTATGGCGGAATTACATTCTAGAATAATTCCGGCGGGGCCTAATGCCCCGCTCGGTTTCGAGTCACAACGACTGGAATTTCTAACGGGGTGGACCTCTCCGGGAAGCACAATTTTAGGTGCTTCTATTTTTCAGTCAAGACCTCACAGCCTTTGACAGTTCACTTTTCACATTGCGCATGTTGAGCCAAGAGGATCTAATCTTTTTCTTAATACAATAAGGGATGGGGATAGGAAAGAGGGTTGGCTGAATTGAAAAAAAGGCGTCCTTTCGGGCGCCTTTTTCGTCTGGGAAAGTTAGATCTAATGTTTATTCAACCTTGATCTTGATTTCTTTCTTCTTGGCCTCTTCGGATTTCGGAAGGGTGATTTTCAAAACACCGTTCTTGTAAGAAGCGTTGATCTTGTCGCTCTGCACTTCCGCAGGAAGGCGAATCGAACGCGTAAAGACCCCATAACTTCTCTCGACAAGGTGATAATCGGTTTCTTTTTCCTCTCTTTCCTGTTTCTTTTCACCTTTAATAATGAGCACCCCATCAGAAAGGGAAATATCGATATTTTTGGGGTCCATTCCGGGAACTTCAGCTTTTACCACCAGCTCATTTTTTGTCTCGGCGACATCGAGAGAAGGGAACCATTCTCCACCTTCCTCGGTTTTCCTTCTTAATCCGCCTTCCAAGAAGGAGTCCCAAAACCGGTCCATATCCCTCCTCATCCTCTCAAATTCCCTAAAAGGGGCCAACTCCCTAAAGGGCTTCCAAGTAGTTAATTCCCATGCCATATCTCATCACTCCTTTCTTCTGAATTCTAACTAAAAAATAATTATGACTTTTGAATTTGTCAAGTTATCTACCTTCCCTAAAGATTGCCTAGAAAATAAACCGATTACCCCCTCTCCCCTGGCGGGAGAGGGCGGGGTGAGGGGGAACATACCAGGTCCACCCCCACCTCAATCCTCCCCCATCAAGGGGGAGGAAAATATTTGTTAATTTTCATCGTTCGCGGGTGACGCATCCGTCATGAAAAGAATTTCCTTGAAACTGAGATTTTTTTTGTTATGATAAAATTATATACTACGGAAAGGAGGAGAGATATGGCTTATACGGCAAAAGACTACAGTACTCTTATTGGCATGGAGGGATTTAGCGAGACCCTATTGAAAAACCATTTTACTCTCTATCAGGGGTATGTGACCAATACCAACAAGGTCTTGGATTCCCTTTCGGAAATGGCAAAGGGAGGGAAGATTGGAACTCCTGAGTATGCCGAGTTAAAGCGTCGGTTAGGCTGGGAGTTTAATGGTATGCGGCTCCATGAGCTCTATTTTGAAAATTTAGGGGGCAAAGGAGCATTGAATAAATCCGGCAAACTCGGGAAGAAGTTGGCTGAAGAATTTGGAAGCTACGAAAATTGGGAGGCCGATTTTAAAGGAGTAGGCGCGATGCGGGGCATCGGATGGGCTATCCTCTACCAGGATCCTGCAAGCGGGAAATTGATCAACCAGTGGATCAATGAGCACGATGTCGGGCATCCGGCAGGCTGCAATCCGTTATTGATCATGGATGTTTTCGAACATGCCTTCATGGTCGACTACGGATTGAAAAGGGCCGATTATATAACGGCCTTCTTTAAAAATATTAAGTGGGAGGCCGTGGAAGGACGAATGAAATAGTAAGTCCTTTAAAAATGCTTAACGAGAGAATAAAAAGGGCGGTCTGAATGACCGCCCTTTTTATTTATGGAATTCTTATTCTCGCGATGGCATTTCTGATAGCCAGAAGTCTTTTTTTCACTTCAGGCCGGCATTGCGAAGAGCTTCATTTTCATGCTCTACGATTGCCAGGTCCCTATGGGTTCCTTGAGGAAGTTGTTCGATGCGAAATGTAGGTTTTATTCTAAGGACCTCCGCTGCGGCTGCACGAGCCTGTTCTTGGTGGCCAGCATAACTATATACGGTAGTCAAGACGAGATATGCAAGAATGTCATGTGGTTCTTTCTCGATCGCTTTCTTTAGCTGGGCAATCGCCTCATCATATTGCCCCGTTTCCCGAAGCGCTACTGCAAAATGGCGGTAGTAATTGTTCGGTGGTATGGGATTGAGACGTAATGCCTCTCGGTACAAAGGGATCGCTTCACGCCATCTCCCTGCGTAGGTCAAAATAATGGCATAAAGATTCACAAAGTCAGCCGAATTGGGTGCAAGAG
>CAZEKS010000487.1:0-2496 GCA_964512795.1 uncultured Syntrophaceae bacterium | reverse complement strand
CCATCGAAAGGTTCGAGATGTCCTCTTATCGGGAGGCGATCCGCTCCTCCTGGAAAATGAGAGGTTGGAGGAGATGTTGAGCCGCTTGAGGGCGCTTCCCCATATTGAGGTCCTCCGGATCGGGACGAGAGTTCCGGTGACCCTTCCCCAGAGAATCACCGGTGGGTTGGTGAGGATGTTGAAGAAATATCATCCTCTGATGATCTCGATCCATTTTACCCATCCGAAAGAGATTACCGACCAGGTGAGGAGAGCTTGTAGCGAACTGGCAGATGGGGGGTTTCCTTTGGGGAGCCAGACGGTCCTTCTCAAAGGCATCAATGATAAACCCTATATTATGAAAAAGCTCCTTCAGGAACTCCTCAAGATTCGGGTCCGCCCGTATTATATCTATCAGTGCGACCTGGTCATGGGGACAGAACACTTCCGAACCTCTGTGGCGACAGGGATTCAGATCATGGGAAAATTACGTGGTTACACCACGGGTTATGCTGTTCCAACTTATGTCGTCGATGCCCCAGGGGGCGGAGGAAAGATTCCATTGCAACCTGATTATGTGGTCTCACGGGGTAGGGGGAAGATTGTCTTGAGAAATTATGAAGGGAAGATTTTTGAGTATCCAGAGCCGAATATCATTGAATTCAAGAAAAACAGGCCCATGGGGGAGGAAAAGGCTGTTCCGAAAAAGGTGACGGCTTAAGCGTGAACCCCGTTAGAAATTCGAGCGGAGCATCAAACCCCGCCGAAATTATTCTGGGACCTAACCCACTGCAGAACAGTTCGATCCCGCGCTACGCGGGACCCACGGCCTTGAGTATGTCAAAGGGCAGCAGGGCATCATTTCTAACGGGGTGAAAAGGGAGGAGAGGAATCGTGCTCAACGTCATGGTTTTGTACAATCTTTTTGAGCGGCTCCAGAAAGGGGAAGAAAGGGATATCGTGGCAGAGGGACCTATCCTTGAGGATATTGGAGCTGTGGAAAATGCAGTCCAATCTCTCGGTCATCAACCCACTGTGATGGCCGTTCGTGAAGAAATTTTACCGGTCATCCACTGGTTGAAGGAATATCAGCCCGATGTCGTCTTCAACTTATGCGAAAGTGTTTATGGGAATAGTTGCTGGGAGATGAATATCCCGGCTTTATTGGATCTTTTACGGATTCCCTATACTGGATCCTCTCCTCTTACGCTTGGGTTGTGTCAAAACAAAGGAAAAGTGAAAGACATTCTTCAGTCTCAAGGCATCCTGACCCCACGATATAAAGTCTTCGAACGGGCGGCAGGCCCCGTGAAGGGGAATATCTTTCCGATCATCGTCAAGCCCCTTCATGAAGATGGAAGTCTTGGAATCACGAGAGAAAGCGTGGTTTTTAACGATGAGACCCTGAGCAAGCAGATTCAATATGTGATTGAACAATATCAACAGCCTGCCTTAGTGGAGGAATTCATCGACGGGAGAGAGTTGAATGTGGGTTTGATGGAGACGAATGGGAAAGTGGGAGTCCTCCCTGCGTCAGAAATCGACTACTCCGAGTTTCCGGAAGGAGTTCCTAAAATTTGCGGATATGAAGCCAAATGGGTCGCAGAGAGCACCGAGTATCAAAAATCAAAACCGGTCTGTCCCGCCCCCCTGGAATGGGTGATGAAAAAGAGAGTGGAACATATAGCGATCAGAGTTTTCAAACTATTCGAGTGTCGGGATTATGCGAGGGTGGATCTCCGCATTGACCGAGACGGGAAAATCTATGTATTAGAAGTAAATCCCAACCCGGATATCTCTCCTCAATCCGGGATGACCAGGGCCCTCAAAGTTCAAGGGACGACCTATACGGAGTTCGTTGGGAGCTTGATCGAGAGAGCGCTTCAAAGAAAAGGTGGGGAGACAAGGAGATAGGGGGATACGGGGATTTACCAAAGCAAAAATAATATAGTGAAATACTATTCCCCTATTTGCCAATTACCTCCTCTCCCTGTACTACGAACCTACAGAATCTTGAGAGTTTATTAAGCAAATTTTCCTTACATTTCATGGTTCATCGTTCACCCCATCGCCCAATCTCCCCATCACCCCATCTCGCCATCCATTATCTTAGCAGGGGGAAATGGCAATCCTTCCAAGAGTGATCCTCAAGAGAGGCAAAGAGAAGCCGGTGCTTCGGGGACACCCCTGGGTCTTCTCCGGAGCGGTCGCCAAAGTAGAGGGAGAAGTCTCTCCCGGAGAGCTGGGAGAGGTGTACTCCAAGGAAGGTCAATTCTTAGGTCTTGGACACATCAATCCCCGCTCCCAAATCGTTGTTCGCCTCCTGACACAAAAAAAGGAAGAATTAGGAGAAAATTTTTTCAGAGAGCGGATTTCAAGAGCAATGGGTTTAAGAGAAGATTGGTCGAGAAAGAAAACGAATGCTTATCGGGTCATTAATGGAGAAGGAGACTATCTCCCGGGGTTGATTGTGGATCGTTATGGGGAGACCCTGGTTCTCCAATGTTTGACAGCAGG
>CAZEKS010000486.1:0-2496 GCA_964512795.1 uncultured Syntrophaceae bacterium | reverse complement strand
TGTTTCGTCTCTACGTCTCCCACTACCGTCAGGACCATATTTTCAGGAACCACCACCTTCGAATAAAATCCCTTCAAATCCTCCCGGGTGAGGCTCTTGACCGACTCAATGGTCCCCAGGGTATCCATCCGATAGGGATGTTTCTCATAAAGAGTCTTTCGGAAGAGTTTAAATACCATCCGGTCGAGATCGTCTTCCTGCTGCTGAATGGCAGCCAGGATCAAGCGCCTCCTCTTCTCCAGTTCTCCGGAATCAAAGGAGGGCTGTTGAAGGACCTCTGCAAATAAGGCGAAGGCATCTTCAAAGTGGTGACTGAGAAAAGTGAAGGTGAGACCAAAGCTGTTGTAACCTGAAAAACCATTGAGGGAACCGGCCATCCTCTCTGCTTTCTTCGCAATCTCGAGGCTGCTCTGTCTTTCCGTTCCTTTCGTCACCATGACCGCGATCAAATGGTTG
The DNA here is from genome assembly GCA_964512795.1 of uncultured Syntrophaceae bacterium. Lineage (GTDB taxonomy): Bacteria > Desulfobacterota > BSN033 > BSN033 > UBA1163 > UBA1163. The sequence continues at coordinate 2,040 of CAZEKS010000486.1, read as the reverse complement.
ATCCCGTTTTGAGACTCCTTTTCAAATCTTGCTCCTCCCAAGAAAGAGGCCTGGAGGGTGACGATCGGGTTGGATCGATTCTCCTTCACAATGAGTCGAATCCCATTCTCGAGGACCGTCTTGAAAACGGGAGGCTTCCCCTGCGTTTCACCCGCGGGCTCACGACGTCCCCCCTTCTCAACGATGGATGGGAGAGCCATCGACTTAACAACATCAGCCTTCTCTGCAGGTACAAGAAGGCTGACCACCCACGGGCCCTTAAAATATTTTTCCACCACCTTTTTAACATCGTCACTCTGAAGAAGGGAAATCCTCCTCATATACTCTTTTTCAAATTGAAGATCTCCTGTGACGACTTCATAATATCCCAGTTTTCGTGCTTGCCCCTGAACCGTCTGGCGATCATAGATGAGCTCACTTTCTACGTTCACCTTTACCCTGTTCAATTCTTCCGTGGTCACCCCTTCTTGGCCTAAACCCTTTATCTCTTTCAGAATGGCCTCCATGGCCTTTTCCAGATTCTCCACAGGCAGGGTTGCCCCGACAATGAAAGCTCCAGGATCCTTGGGAGTAAAGGAGGAAGCAGAAATGGAGTTCACCAGCCCCTTTCCCAGCTTCACCTGTTGAACCAGTCGAGAGGCCTCCCCCCCTCCAAGGATATGGGAGAGGGCATCGAGAGCCGGCGTATCTTCATGTTTCACCGAGGGAATGGGGACAGCCATCTGAAGATAAGTTTCCTTGAAATTCCCTTGAGACACGCCGGATCGAAATTCTTTTTTTCCCTTCTCTGCAGCCCTTGATGGAAACCCTGTGGTTGAGGGTTCAAAACCTTTAAAAGCCTCTCTCACCTTCTCTTCCATCTTTTGAAGACCGAAATCTCCGACAGCAACGAAGGCGATCCGGTTCGGCACATACCACTTCTTGAAAAAGGAGACCATCTGGTCCCGTTGGATGGACTGTACCGTTTTCTCAAATCCGATGATGGGCCGTCGATAGGGATGTTCTTGAAAAAGAATCGCCATGGTCTGTTGAAAGAGTTTCCTCGAAGGGTCATCCTGGCCCATGCGGATCTCCTCCAAGACGACTTCTTTCTCCCTCTCCAGTTCTACCGGGTCAAAGGTGGAGTGCTGAATGGCATCGGCCAATATATCCAGGCCTGTATCGGCATAGCGGCTGGCAATGGTGATATGAAAGACCGTTTGATCATAGGAGGTATAGGCATTGATCGATCCACCCATGGACTCAATCTCTCTGGCCATCTCACGAACCTTTCGCTTCTCTGTCCCTTTGAAAATCATGTGCTCGATGAAATGGCACATCCCCGCTTCTTCATCCTTTTCATCTCCACTGCCCACATTAACCCAGATCTGGAGAGCCACCACCGGGGCGTTTCGGTTCTCCTCCAGGATCACTTTAAGCCCATTGTCGAGCCTAAATTGGCGAAACCGGTCCTGTGAGAAGCAGGTACAGATCCCGAAGACCAGGATCATCGACAAAACGATAGACACCGCTAAGAACCCTCTTCGGTATGGATGCCTCATCTTTTTTCCTCCTTAGGTAGAAGGAACCGCTTCCTGAAAATCAGTCAGCAGGCCCTTGAAGTAAAATTATAAATGAAGATCAAAGAAAAACAAAGGGCGAAGCCCATGAAGAACTTCGCCCTTTGAAATCCTCTCCCCCTCACCCCCTGCCTACCGGCAGGCAGGCATCCCTCTCCCACCTGAGACTGTGTCATAATGGAAATAACGCAGAAAATCGAGACTTCTCATTTCGCGGCGTCCAAATTGCCCAGGGGACAGGCAGGCGGCTGAGGGAGCTTTAGAGCGGAACCTTTTAGCGTGTAGATTCATGCGCTTCTATAGCATTCACCCGCCCCTTCTGACGATAAGATCAGTTAACCTTGCCTTTCAAATAACCGCAATTCTAAAGCTTCTGAAGCTGCCTGCCTGTCCCCTCCCCGTTATTGCGACACAGTCTCCCTGGGAAGAGGGGAAGGCGGGGAATTACATTTTAATCTGATCCCTTCCTGTGGCGAAAGCC
>CAZEKS010000485.1:0-2500 GCA_964512795.1 uncultured Syntrophaceae bacterium | reverse complement strand
GTGGCCAAGTACCCGATCACCAAACTGGTCTCGTCCATCATACGCGGGGCCATTGATGCCAGATCCAGCGATATTCACATTGAACCTCAGGACAATGATGTGCTCGTACGTTATCGTGTCGATGGTATACTGAGAAGTGCCGTGAGTGTACCGCTGTCCGCACAAAAGGAGGTCGTCTCCCATATCAAGATCATGGCCAATATGGATATCTCGGAAAAACGGGTTCCCCAGGACGGTCATATCTCGTTGCAGCATTACGGCAAGGAGTACGATCTGCGCATCTCTTCCCTGCCGGCCGTGGGGGGGGAGAAGATCGTCGTTCGTATTCTGGACAAGAACGTGGATCGCTGGAACATCAACGAGGTGGTGACCTCGGACGTGGACGTGCAACGCTTCCGGGCGTTGCTGGCCAATCCCTATGGGATGATCCTCCTGACCGGCCCCACCGGCAGCGGCAAGACGACCACGTTATATTCCCTGTTGCAGGTATTGAATACCCCGGAGAGAAATATTGTGACGGTGGAAGACCCGGTGGAATACCGCCTGGACGGCGTTACCCAGGTCCAGGTCCAGCCCGCGGCCGGGCTCACCTTTGCGTCGTCCCTGCGCAGTATTGTGCGTCAGGACCCGGATATTATCCTGATCGGAGAGATTCGTGATATGGAGACCGCGGAGATTGCCGTCAGTGCGGCCCTCACGGGGCACCTGGTATTGAGTACGCTGCATACCAATGATGCCGCGGGCGCCATTTCCCGCCTGGTCAATCTCGGAGTAGCGCCATTTCTGGCAGGGTCGGCCTTGCTGGGTACCGTGGCGCAGCGCCTGATCCGGACGAATTGCCCCAAGTGCAAACATACCGAGAATCCCGGTCCGCAGGAATTGGGCTTGTTGTTCGGGTCGAACATGCCTGTGGAGAAGGTGAGTTTGTATCGAGGCGCAGGTTGTAATCACTGCTATCAGGCAGGTTACAAGGGAAGAAAGAGTGTCTATGAAATCCTGACGTTCAGCCCTCAGATTCGCAGGATGGTATTAAGCGGACAAAACGACGATACGATCAAGCAGCAGGCGATCGCGGAGGGAATGAGGACCCTGCAAAAAAGTGCCATCCAGGAGGTATTGCTGGGTAACACCACGGTGGACGAGATTTCCCGTGTGGTGGATATGAGTAATCAATAATGGCTGAATACCGGTACATTGCATCAGACGAGAAGGGAAATAGATTCTCGGGGACGTACAAGGACGTGGAAAGTCTGAAGGTTTTACGCGCGCAGCTTACCAAGATCGGATACAAGCTGATCAAGGCACGTAAAGCCAGGTTGATACGACGTAAACGGTTTTTTGTGCGTCAACGGGATATCGTCGCTTTTGCGTATCAGTTTGCCGGGATGTATGCCGCCGGGTTGAGTGTCGTGCAATGCCTGGAAACACTGGAGCGTCAAACCAGGAGTGCATCATTCAAGTACGTCCTGGCGGATATTCGCGAGAACGTGGAAACGGGATCGAGTCTGAAAAAGGCGTTTGGAAGATATGAATATATCTTTTCCAGTTTCTTTACCGGCATGGTGGAGGCGGGTGAGTCAGGGGCCAAGCTGGCAAATTCACTGGAGATGAGCGCTCGCTATCTGGAAAAACGCCTGGATTTGAAACAGCGGGTCTGCTCTGCGTTCGTTTATCCGAGCATGGTGGGGCTGGTGTCGTTTATCGTGATCGGGAGTCTACTGGCCTTTGTGGTTCCCATGTTCTCCCGGCTCTATGAGAAATTACACGTTCCCCTGCCTGTGCCCACGCAAATCGTCGTTATGCTGAGTCATGTGATACGGGATTATTGGTTTTTCATGGTCGTGGGTATACTCGCGGCCGTATACGGGATACAGAGGTTACTGACGGTCCCGGTAATACGGGCCCGGGTTGACCGCCTCAAGCTGAAGGTCCCGATCTTCGGCCGGTTGAATCAGATGGTCATGGTGTCACGGTTCATCCGGACATTGGCGACGTTGGTTAACGTGGGGGTGCCGCTCATCGAGGCCCTGGAGATATCCAATGTGGTGGCGCATAACAGCCGGATGAGTGAGATTACCCGTGAGCTGCAGGATTCGGTACGGGCAGGCAATCCCATAGCGCGGTCCATGGCGCGTTACGCGGTATTTCCGCCCATGGTGGTACAGATGGCCGATTCCGGGGAACAGGCGGGTGTCCTGGACCGGATGTTATCCAAGGCCGCCGATTTCATTGACAAGGATATTGACCGTATGGTGTCCAACATGATGGTGAAACTGGAACCCATGATAACGCTCACCATGGGACTCATCGTCGGTATGATACTTATCGGGGTCTATCTGCCCATGTTTGACTATATGAACCATCTTAAGTAAAGGACAATCATAAAAACATACCGATAGGGCGAGGACAGAGATTGAATTAGTATATAAATGAAATAGTCATTGGACGTGTTGGTTTCGGCATGGCTTGGTTAATCTGAGAGATATCGATTGAAGTATGT
>CAZEKS010000484.1:0-2505 GCA_964512795.1 uncultured Syntrophaceae bacterium | reverse complement strand
ATGTTTTTACCTGAAAATGCTCGGCCTAATCGAAGCGCTGCTTCATCTTCATGGAGGATTCCCGGTTTGAGATCCATCACATATACGTGTTCCTTACCAATCTTTAAGAACTCGGGGATGTCTTCTTTCCGTATCATGTGCCCTCGTCTGAACCGGGGTCCTTTGTATTTTCCAGGTATAATCTGAGTGCAATCATGACCGAGCACCACGCCAACAGCATCTTCTATTTTGATTTTCTTCATCACTCAAATCCTTTTTCTTGGTTGTTTTCCAACACCAAATACTTTCGAGTTCCACTCACTCAAATCCCATATCCCGCCTGCTTCACGTCAGACTAATATGGCGGAGGTTACGCCATGGCAACGGGAGGCGGTGCTGATCAGGATGAGACGTCCCGGAGTTTTTATTTCTCTAAGATCTTGTAATAAATCCAGCAGATCCATATATCGAAATCCTCCCATTCCCGGTCCCAGCTGGTGGCTCCAAATCACCTTTGACTCAAAAGGTCCTCTCAAATCCATTAAAATTTTATAGAGGGGTTTTCTGCGCTTTTCCTTTGTTAGAGTGCAATATTGAGCAGGTTCCGGGCAATCTTCTGGACAGAGGAAGTTGGCCAGGCTGGTATAAAGATCACCCTTTTTGCCCCTCATAGGGTTGGGTACACCAGGAAGGATGGAGACCTTTCTCCTTTTTGCCCCCGTTGGTTTTAACCTGGACAGAATGAATTCGAAGGCAAGGTGAAAAGGAACTGCCGGAACGATATAATTCGCTGATCGGCCTTCCGAAAAGAATTTGTTAAGATATAAAAGCCCGTCACAAATGACTGTTTCAGCGGGAAGATGAGAAATTTTCTTGATTGCCTCCTTGCTTTTATCAACGACTATGATTTTCGAATGGGGATCTTTTCTGTGAAGTTTCTCTACAGCGCAACCTCCAAAATGTCCGCATCCAATGATGACATACGATCGGGGAATCATAGATCAGGAATCCCTTCCTTCTTGAGCAAGGATCCGCGCCACCGCATCCTTCGCAGTTCCGGTAATCTCGTAATACTTCAGCCCTCTCATCTTAAGAATTTCGTCCATATGTTCGCCGACTTGTCTGCCAACTACGATATCCACATCTTTGTCCGCCAGCATTTTAGCCACCCCAAAACCGGCACCACCACCCCCCCGGCTGAAAGGATTGGATATCACTTCGAGGAGATCCCCCCTCTCATTGAAGATCAAATAGAATTTCGACCGTCCCGACCGGGGGCTAACTTCGGAAGTCTCGTCTTTGCCTATTGCGGCGACCGCTATTTTCATCCCTCTGGTCCTCGCTGGGTCAGGCGTTGAACAATGACTCCATTGACCACGGAAAAAAGAACCATGTAGATCGACAGGGCAAGAGTGAAATCCCATCCAAAATAGTGAACCATCATGGGAAGCAAGGGAATTTTGATGGCCCGATTGTATAGAAAACTGGCAATGAGGGAATCTTTCATCCCCTTCTCTTTCAAATCACTCAGCAGCGGGTACCACATGTAGATGGGGCCTGACGACACGATGCCCCCCACAATGGCGACCATCCAGCCTCGGAAGCCGGATCCTTTTCCCAAGAACCTGACGATCCTTTGGCCCTCGAAAAATAGATGGGTGAAAAACATAACCACGAAGACGATCAACAGAATGGGGGCAATTCGCACAATGAGTCTTATTAGCACGTACAGAACATCCCTCAACAGAGCAAAATCAAAAATCCCGAGGATCACATAGCCAATCACGGCTAAAAAAAGGAATGCTTCGCCGACTCCGACTTTCTCAATTATTTTTTTTATCATTTTATTCCAATGGTCAGAACAGTGAAAATTGCAATGACGATTGAAGTGCAGAAACTGACTGCGTTTCGAACGATCGCAAATCTCTTTCCCAGCATGAGCCCTTCAGCTGGTAGCTGAATGATTCCAACCGTTACCCATGAAACAATGAAGGCTGTGATGGCCAGCATGCTGACCCCCTCGTGCCGCAACTCGCCCCCGATAATGTAGCTCGTAAGAGGATTCCCCCCGGAAATACTTCCGAGCGCCGCACCCATCAAGGGATCGAAGAACCAGTTTCCTGAAAAAATTAAACGATAGGTCTGTTTGGGAATTAGGGCATCTGCCAGGGCCAAGAGCATGAGCACACCCATCAGAATGGGAAGGCTTTTCTTGAAAGCCCGGGTGGTGTTGGAAAATGCTTCTTTTTTCGCATTTCCATCTCTTTTCTTTACCAAATTCTTACCCTCCTCCTGACTTAATCGAGAAAAGGCTATTAAATCGAACCGTCGGCGTTCCCCCGGCGATGCTGGACTCTACGATCATGTTCGTCCAAAAGCCATCGCCCGGTCTCATTAATGGTTTGACCTGAGGCAATAACCAATATCTATGCAGTTCCTCGCACCCCTTGGAGCCCCCGTATAACATGTCGAAATGGTCTCGTCATTTTTTATGATTAGCGCCCCGTAGTTCCTTCTCAAGCAGGT
>CAZEKS010000483.1:0-2508 GCA_964512795.1 uncultured Syntrophaceae bacterium | reverse complement strand
GATGCGCAAACGACCTGGCTCCCTGGTCACTTCCTGGAAATAGGGGCGCTGCTGCGGTGGCGCCCAGTAGGGTGCGTCCGTCTCCGGCCCGGCGATGGCATCCAGCATAGCGGCGCTGTCGCGGACCGAGCGTGTGAGGACGTGCTCCTGGGCAAAGCCTCGCCAGATGTCGCCCACATCCGGCCCCGTGGGCGTGCGGCCGCGCGTAGGCTTCAGTCCAAAGACACCACAGCACGAAGCTGGGATGCGGATCGACCCACCTCCGTCGGCCCCGCCTGCCAGGGGCACCAGGCGGGCGGCCACCGCCGCCGCCGAGCCGCCACTCGAGCCGCCTGCCGTGCGGGTGAGGTCCCAGGGGTTATTGGTTGGGCCAAAGACTTCTGGCTCTGTATAGGGCAGCAAGCTGAATTCGGGGACGTTCGTTTTGCCGAGAATAATGATGCCCGCCGCCCTGTAGCGGCGCACAATTTCGCTGTCGTGCGGCTGAGGGATGTCCTTCAACAAGCGCGTCCCGCAGCTCGTGGGCACGCCTTCTACAGTAGCCTGCATGTCCTTCTGAAGGAAGGGCGTACCCTTGAATGGGCTATCGGGTAAGTCACCTTTTGCCGCCACGCGCGCCTGATCATACATTTTGTAGATGACGGCATTGATCTTGGGGTTATGAGCCTCGATGCGGCTGATAGCCTCTTCAATCAGTTCAGCGGGCGAGATCTGTTTTGTGCGCACCAGTTCGGCTAGGCCCAATCCATCGTACTTGTGAAATTCAGGGAAGAAGGTCATAGGCTCCTCACAGAGATCTAAGTTTTAAAAGGTTGTGAAGGGGGCTAACATCTATTTTTATGTTGCTGCGTCGGATTACACCTTTATTGAAATTGATCGAGCACTGATTAATATTTTTCATTGCTGAAAACGAAGAAATATCTTCGTCCCCACCCTGTGGTTTACTGATTGGAATATACACCTTTTTACAAAATCTGTAAACCATTTAGATAGGACACAGGCCCTGCGGAGGGTTGACTTCTCGACTCAGCTTTGTTAGGTTCGTAATAAGGAATGAAGGTTCCCAAACGACTCCTGCATATGCGGATAGCAAGATGATTGTTTATCAAGTCTTCAGCAAGGATTATGAACACGAAAAAGTAACGCTGCTGGGTATGCTGGCGGAGAGAAGGAGGGATTTAAGGGGGAAAACCCGGTTAGAAGCCGGCCTGACCTGGGCAAGGTTAACGTTCGGCGGGTCAGCAAAAGACAAGGAATCGATCTTTATCGTGCCGAAAGAGTTGGAGGCAGGGCATGCTACAAGAGTGCTCATGAAAAGGACAATATTTTATAAGGATGAGCTTCTGGATATGGTTGATCCTCTTTTTCTCAGCCAGAGAAAACAAATGCTCACAAGAGAGGCTGGGACTAAGGAGGTAGAGAAAAGTAGCCTATCACCGGATGATTTACTGAATATTATCGGAGAGGCTACTTCTTATAACGAGTTTTATGGTTTTTCTGGAAAGCCTTTTGAAGTCGTACCAGATCCCGAATTTTTCTATCCTTCTCCGAGCCACATAGACGTATTGACTTCGGTGATTTACGGTATAGAAAGCAAAAAAGGTCTGATGTGCATCACAGGGGAAGTGGGAACAGGTAAAACGACCTTGATTCACTTTTTGCTTCATTGCCTCGACGAGAGGGTGAAGACAGCTCTTATCGTTTACCCGTCGATTACTTTTGAAGAGTTGGTAAGCAATATTCTTCTCGGTTTAGACCAGAGGGTTGTGGAAGAAACGAAGCAAACACTTTTGAGTCAACTGAATGGATACTTAACGGAGAAGATTGGTGAGGATGAAACCCTGGTAGTCATCGTCGATGAAGCACAGAACCTGTCTGCAGAGGTCATGGAAGAGCTTGGAACGCTTTTTGAGGTGAGTCGCTGGGTGGCGCGACTTCAGATCATTTTCGTCGGTGCACCTGAATTTCAGGATAAAATCAGCGCGCCACGTCTGAGGCAGTTCGGCCGAAAGATAAGGATCAAGTGCCAAATCAGTGCCTTAACCGAGGAAGAATCAAGAAAATATATTGATCATCGACTCAAACTTGTCGGAAGCAGGAGTCGGGAAGTGTTCGCCCCAGAAGCCATCTCCATGATTATTAGCTATGCGCGAGGATTTCCACGCGTTATTAATATCCTTTGTGATAATGCCTTTATGATTGGCTACGGTTTATCAGAAAGAAGGGTCGATGAGAATATCATTCGTAAAGCCATAGAAGATATGAAGGTTCCAATACAGCAAAAACTCATTCCCACTAGAATTGCCACGGCAGTCAAAGAAATTCGTTTAGTGGCACAGGTATTAAATTTTTTCAGAGGAAAATTCCTTTCATCATTCTATTTCTGACCTGAAGATTTTGGGGTCGAATCTTTACGGGCTGTGTTAGGCACAATGTTCACTAAAGATGATTTGCTCTTTCTTGGACCGAGGCATCGCTTTTATCTGTGCTTCTCGAATAAGAGCTTTG
>CAZEKS010000482.1:0-2512 GCA_964512795.1 uncultured Syntrophaceae bacterium | reverse complement strand
AAGATTTTTGAAACTGTTTTGGAATTGAAGGAGTCGGTCATTTAATTACCTCCAAAGAATATTAAATCCATTAATGTATTTATAAATCCAAGGAAGAGCAAAGTCAAGAAGAAATTATAAAATCTTAAACATCTTCTAGTGTAGTGAATCTAACGCTTCTTTACATTAATTTCCTAGGCCGTCATTCCCGCCCCGTATCAAGTACGGGGTAAACTCCAGCGGGAATCCAGCCCATAAAAACTGGATTCCGGGTCAAGCCCGGAATGACAAATAAAGGAAAGGGATTTCTGAATCACTACACCAGGAGCCTTAAGGCTCGGGTCTAATTGAAAGGCCTATTTCAGCGCTTCGGCATGATTTCGATCTGTTCAATTGCCTAATAAAAGGTAGGGGTTTAGTATAGCGTCTGGTTCAATCAAGTTGAATATTTATTTCGCTGACTTAATCATTTTAAGGAAGTCTTCCTCTAATTGTCCTCCAGAAGAATCCGGTGTAAATCCCAGCATGAGGATCCACCCCGCCCTGCTCTTAATGATTCCCATGGGCGTTTGGAGGAACACCGTTGTTCCACTGGCATCGATGGCTCCTCGCCACAATTCCGTAACCACTGCCAATCCCCCATCTGTCTTCAATTTGGTCTCTTTCTTAAGCTGCTCTTGACCTTTAGGGTAAACGGCGGCAATGGTTTTCAGACCTACGATTCGGACATTCCTGTAGTCATATCGCCAACCTTTATAGCAAAACACCAAGATAGAGGTTCCATTAATCTTTTCAGACTTCAAAGACCCAACCGTTTCTTTTTCAGAACCCTTGGGAACATCTTGTTTCACCCAGCCTTCTGGTAAGGTGAAGGAAAAGTTATCATAGGTAAAAGTGTTCTCTTGAGAGAGGGCCTGATGAGGAAATCCGATCAATGCAAAAAGAAAAATATTGAACAGCATGAAACAGGATAACGGGGATCGTTTGAACATGCTTGCCTCCTTTAAATAAGATTGGGTTGTCCGGTCGCAGACTCGACTCTACGAGATGATTGTTTTTTTTGTATTATATTATACTGTTTCAGATAAGCCAAGAAAAAATCGCCCTCTTCAACAAGCCTATTCACTTTACTCCATATTGACGGCGGTAGGAAAGGATATAGTCCTTTACCTCTTTCTTTGTCTTATAAATTCCGAAGTGGCCTTCGCAGAGGATGTCGGCATTGAGATCGAGTAATTTGTTCGTCGAGTGATCCCAATCGGCAAGATTGGAACCAAACTCCGGAAGAATCGGGCCATGAAGGTCTTGAGCAAAAAGAATTCGTTTTCCATCCCGGTCTAAATAAATACAGATGGATCCTGGGGTATGACCTGGTGTGTGAAGACAGATAATTTTCTGCTCGGAAATCGTTAATATTTCTTCTGGAAGATTGAATTTTACATCCACCTGGGTTGGTGGAAAACTTGTCTGATACCAGCTGGCGGCTGTTAAAATCGGATCCCCGTTTCCCAAAGGTGGGGCATCCAACTTGTGAATGTAAATCTTAGACCCAAACCTCTTTTTAATCTCTGGGACGCCTCCAATATGATCAATGTGACAGTGGGTGAGGATGATTTTGTTTAGGCTTTTGCAGTCGAAACCAAATCGTTCTATATTTTTTACAATTTTCTCAACACTCCACCCTGCCCCAGTATCAATCAAGACGAGTTCACCAAGACTTAACAGGTAAACACATCCATCTCTGCCGTCAGTAATATCTGGTCCTCCTACAATATAAATATCTCTAATAATCTCAGACGGTTTCACTTGCCCTCCGTAGCTTCAGCGAAGGAGGGTGGCCACTAATGATGCCACCTATTTCCTCCCCAGCCCTTCTTTCAATCTTTTGTAATCCGCTAACGTGAATCCATCCCACCGGCAGGGCAAAATAGAATTATTATGAAACAAGGGTTCATTTTCAAGATCGAATGAAGACATTTTCTTTGCTTTTTCAAATAATGGGGTATGAGGAATGGGCGAATATTCAACCAGCATGGGTCTCGCTCCTGTTTCTCTTACAAAGGCAATACTCTCTTCTACCTCCCCTGCCCTTTGGCCTGGCAATCCAGCCATAATATAAACACCGATTTCTTCTTTTGAGTACCCTGCCCTCTTTAAATTTTTAACCGCCCGTTGAAATTCCTGATTATTGGCCTTTCCTCCCATTTCGATCTGTGTCGTCTCAATCGATGATTCAAAACCCAGACGAATGGTCTTAAACCCGCTTCGAAACAAAAGTTCTGCAACTTCTTCGTCGATCTCCCTAATATGAATAGCATTAGGTGTGTGGAAATTGCAGTGAATTCCTCTTTCCATGACCTCTTTCATGATCGGAATAAAATGTTTAGATGGCTCGACGAGAAGGGCATCATCATAAAAGGCGATATTACTGATTCCGTATCGAGTTGTCCAGTGTTCAATCTCTTCAACCACTTCTAAAGGATCTCTTCTCACAAAACCTTTTGATAGAAAAGGTGAGGCGCAATAGATACAT
>CAZEKS010000481.1:0-2513 GCA_964512795.1 uncultured Syntrophaceae bacterium | reverse complement strand
GAAGGAAAAGACATCTATGCCTTGAATGAAAAGGATCTTGCCCTTTTTCGAAATCGTGAGATCGGATTTGTCTTTCAATTCCATCATCTGCTTCCCGAATTCAATGCATTGGAAAATACGATGATGCCTTGTCTGATCCAAGGAATCCCGAAAAAGGAGTCCGCCTCTCGCGCAGAAGCGATCCTCACTTTGGTGGGTCTGAAAGAGCGCCTCACTCATAAACCAGGGGAACTTTCCGGCGGAGAACAACAACGCGTGGCAGTAGCCAGAGCTTTAGTTTTGGGGCCGAAAGTCCTGCTGGCCGATGAACCCACCGGGAACCTGGATACCAAGACAGGAGAGTCTGTCTTTGATCTTCTCCGAGAACTCAACCAGATCAAAGGGATCACCCTCATCGTCGTCACGCACAACATAAAATTGGCGGAAAAATTGTCCCGCCAGATCCAGCTCGTCGATGGAAAGGCATTGGGATAGAAAATGTCCCCTTTACAAAGAAATGAAGATTTGATATGAAGGTAAAAATTTTCTCATCCCATCCACTCCCATCTGAAAATCGGAGCAGAGGGTCTGTACCGAATTTCAAAGAATAGGAAGAAACCTAAACATGATTATGAGACACATTGGGTCTGTCCTCTTTGCTTTTTCTCTTCTCATAGGAATATGTGCCGGAGCAGAGGAAAATATTTATAAGATCATCGTCCTTGGAAATGTAAAGGTGGAAGAAGGGGTTATTCGAGGAGCGATCAAGAGTCGGGAGGGAGGCCCCTTTTCTGCTGAAAAGATCCGTGAGGATCTACGATCTATCTTTGATTTGGGTTCCTTTACCGATGTGCAAGTGGATATCAAATCGACCCCTCAGGGTAAGGAAGTGATCTTCATTGTTGCGGAAAAGCCTTCGATCAAAGAGATCTTGGTCAAGGGAAATGACAAGGTAAAGCTGGACGATATTAAAGAAAAAATAACCCTCAAGAAACGCTCGATCCTCAACCTCGAAAAGGTGAAAGAGGATTCGGAACAGATCCGGAAACTTTATTTCTCGAAAGGTTATTACGGGGTTAAGGTGGAATATAAGGCCGACTATTTGGAGACCAATGAAGCCGTGGTCACTTTTACGATCTCCGAAGGTCCTAAGGGACGTATCCAAAAAATAATCTTCAAGGGGAACAAGAAAATCAAAAGTTCCCGATTGAAAAAGCTGATGACGACCAAAAAGAGGAATATTTTTTCCATCATCACCAAGACCGGGATCTTAGATGAAGATGCCCTTAAAAATGACATTCAACTCCTGACCGCCTACTATTTTGATCAGGGTTATCTCGAAGCAAAGATCTCTGAACCTAAGATCGATCTCTCCAACCCGAAAAAGATCCGGATCGAGATTGAGATTGTGGAAGGACCTCAATACCATATAGGGGATATCGACTTTAAAGGCGATATCCTCTCGACCAGAGAGGCCCTCTTCAAAGTTCTCAAAATAAAGCGGGGCGATGTCTATAGCAACTCAGCCATTCGAAGAGAGGTCAATAGCCTTACAGAAAAGTATGCGAATCAAGGTTATGCCTATGTGGAGATTGACCCTGAAACCTCTGTGGATAATAAAAATCTTTTAGTCCACGTCACCTTCGAAATTGAAAAGAAGAAACGTGTCTTTTATGAAAAGATTCAAATTGTTGGGAATACAAAAACCCGTGACAAGGTGATCCGCAGGGAGCTCAGGGTGGCCGAAGGAGAACTATACAGCGCTACCAATATGAATAAGAGTCGTGACCGATTGAAAAGGACGGGGTATTTCAAAGAGGTGGAGTTCACCACCAGCCGTGGGAGCACCGAAGAAAAAATCAATCTCGATATCAAAGCCGAGGAGGCGCCGTCAGGTGCCATCAGTTTCGGAGTCGGGTATAGTTCGTTAGAAAGTGTGGTGGGCACTGCCTCCATCTCCGACCGCAATCTCTTTGGTTTAGGGTATCATGGGTCTTTGAGGTTTTCCTTGGGGTTCGAAACCCAAAATTTTAGATTGAGCTTTACGGATCCCTACTTCTTAGGATATCCATTTGCGGCAGGTTTTGACCTCTATCATGAAAGAATGGAGATCTTCGACACTTATTCTTATCAAATAACAGGAGGAGATCTCCGTTTCGGAAAGGAATTGACCGATAAGAGTCGTATTGATTTGATGTATAAGTTGGAGAATATCAATGTCTACAATGTGGCAGAGGACGCCTCACTCTATATCAAAGACCAGAAAGGGAAGAAGACGACCAGCGCCATTTCTTTAACCCCCTCCATTGACACCCGTGACGACTATTTCAATCCCCGGCGAGGAGGTCAACACAGCCTTTCCATTCAAAACGCAGGAGGTATTTTAGGAGGAGATAACTATTTCGTCAAAGTATTGGGAAAGACCAGTTGGTTTTTCCCGCTGCCTCTAAATTCCACCCTCAACCTTCGTGCCCAGGCGGGGATGATCTCGGGTTATGGTGGAAAAAAATTACCCATCTATGAGAAATTCTTTG
>CAZEKS010000480.1:0-2517 GCA_964512795.1 uncultured Syntrophaceae bacterium | reverse complement strand
GGAAAGCTTTACCGCGCAACCTTTTAGGGTTTTGCTACTGTCTTTCCAGCACCTTCACGAACTCACGCTAAGTGAAGCCGCGGGTTACCCATAAAACATAATAAAGAACCGCTTGGTAAACCCCGTTAGAAAGAACAAAGCTTTGACCCTACCTTCAATAAGGAGCTGACCCGATTTATTACCCCGTCCTCGCCATAAATAGCGGGGTTTTCTTACGGGGTAAAGGTTTGGAAGCAGGCCCAATTGCCTTTTCAATGCACATCTGGGTTAAGAAGCCAACTCTATATTGAGGTATAGATAATCTTTCCAGGGATCTGGGGTCTCTTTGATCCCAAGGCTCATTGGCAGCAAGGGTATCCAGATGGGCGCTCTGGGTCTTCGGATCAGCGACATCCCTGCTTCTTCAGGCGTCCTCCCGCCCTTTTTGAGATTGCAGGCGGCGCAGCAGGTCACCACATTCGTCCATTCCGTTTGCCCACCCTTAGAACGTGGGATGACATGGTCATAGGTCAATTCCTTGTGCTCAAAAGGGGCTCCACAGTATTGACATTTAGCCCGATCCCGGACATAGAGATTCTGACGGGAAAATTTTACGATGGGAGTATTTCTTTTAATAAAACGATTTAATCGAATCACAGCGGGGAGACGTAAGGAAAAGCTGACGCCTCGAATCATGCGATCGTATTCTTCAATGATCTCTACTTTTTCAAGCGTCACCATGATGATCGCTTTTTTCCAGGTCACCACTTTGAGGGGCTCAAAAGTAGAGTTGAGAAGCAATGTCCATTCCATAGTTTAACGAAGAACCGAAATATCCCCTTGAATTCTGAGTAGATATATCGATTTTTGATCCAATTGTCAAGTATTTTAAGGAAACTTGTGTAATTCAGACAGTAAGACAATAGATCTCAGGTATTGGACTGAAGAGAGAAAACGGCCAGGGATTACATAAGGATAAAGCTTTGGCAGTTATCGGTGAAACTCAAACTCTTGACAAAATGGGACGCAAAAAGAAAGTTACATTCTGTTCATTTCATGTTAATCTATTAGAAAATATTCTTGATGGGGTCTTGGGTATTGGCTGAATTGATTATCATAGGTTCGGGAACTGGTATTCCCTCTTTAAGGAGAGGTTCTCCAGGTCTTGTCGTTCTCTCAGATAGCGCTAAGTTATTGATCGATAGTGGGCCTGGGGCCTTGAGGAAGATGTTAGAGGTAGGGATAACCTACCAAGACATTGACGTTCTCCTCTATACCCACAACCACCCTGACCATGTTTCTGACCTCGTTCACGTTCTCTTTGCATGTAAATACGTAGATCTTCCGCGGGAAAAAGAATTATTGTGCATTGGAGGACCTGGCTTTAAGTCTTATTTTGAGAAATTGAAGAACCTTTATGGCTCCTGGATTGAACCCCAATCTTACCGATTAACCATCAAAGAGATCTCTGAAGAACCTCTTCTCTATCGGGACTTGAGAATCTTATCAAAACCCATGGCTCACATTTCTGAAAGCGTTGGGTATCGAATAGAGTTTAAAGATGGAAGATCAATGGCTATCTCGGGAGATACAGATTATTGCCAAAACATCATTGATCTGGCCTTTAAAGTGGATATGCTTGTTCTCGAATGTTCTTTTCCTGATGGGAAAAAAGTGGAAGGCCACCTCACCCCTTCGTTGGCAGGAAGAATTGCAGCAGAATCGCGCTGCAAAAAACTTCTTCTCACCCATCTCTATCCAGTTTGTGACCAATTTGATATCGTGGGCCAATGTAAGAAGATTTATCAAGGTCAAATCATCCTTGGAGAAGATCTAATGAGGATTAATATTTAATCCCTCACCCCTCCCTCTCGCCAACGGGGAGAACAAGGGGGGAAAAGCATCTCCAATTCCGTGATGAATGCTCTTAAGAAAATAGTAATTGAAAAAATGGGCGTTGGTGAATTTTTGGGACTGATAGAATTGTTAGGCATTCAATATCTTTGCAATATATTCCCCCTCACCATCCCCTCTCCCCCGAGAGACTGTGTCGTAATGGCGGGGAGGGGGCAAAGAGCCAGCTTCGGGAGCTTTAGAATTGCGATTATTTTAAGATTATGGGTAACCGTCCTAACGGTTGAAAATGGTGTTTGTATGGTAAACAAGCCTATGATTTTATTTGCTAAAAGGTTCCGCTCTAAAGCTCCCTCAGCCGCCTCTCTGCCCCCTGGCCAATTTGTAGACCGCACAGGGACGGGTTGTGATTTCCTGCCTGCTCCCTATTGCGACACAGTCTCCGAGGGGAGAGGGATAGGGTTAGGAGGACATTTCATGGTGGTCACGGTAAAAAAGATGCTTACTAAGGAGGGGAATTATTTGACAATCATCCTATTTTGTGGGATATTTAACAACTTAGGAGAACAAATATTGAAAAGAAATAAGGTATTATTCATTCTTTCCGTCTTTTCCCTGTTTGCCTTTGTTGCTGCGATTCCAAGCCAAGAAAAGGCGCCCGTCTTTACCATCGAGGTAGACGGA
>CAZEKS010000479.1:0-2520 GCA_964512795.1 uncultured Syntrophaceae bacterium | reverse complement strand
TGCTGGATCCATTTTCTTTTTTGGTGGAATTTTCTGTGCCAACGGGATCATTGGAGAGTACAAAAAAGGGAAGAAGATTTCTGAAAAGCTTGATGGCCCTTCGGAAACAGACTTTCCACGAGAGCTTTAAATCGGGATTGAGTAACATATCATTGAAAGGAGAATGAATAAATGGCTGTGATTATTGATCAGGAAAAATGTACAGGCTGTGGGACGTGTGCAGAGGGTTGTCCGGTAGAAGCCATTAAGGTGGAGAATGAAAAAGCGGTGGTAGACAACGAAACCTGTGTCGACTGTGGAACCTGTATCGAAGAATGCCCGGAGAAAGCCATCAGCGAAGGAGCATAGAATGGTGGGTAAAGTTGTAGGCGTATGCATAAGTCAAAGAAGGCCTGATCCAAAGAAAAATGTGGGCAAGGGTCTTCTCGAAAAAGGACTGGGGTTGGTGGGGGATTCTCACGCTGGAACTGAGAAGGAGGTGAGCCTTCTCGCCATCGAGAGTGTTCATAACCTTTCTCAGAAGAAAGGAATTTCAGCTGAACCTGGAAGTTTTGCAGAAAATATCACCACGGAGGGAATTGATTTGACTTCCCTGTCTATCGGATCTCAATTGCAGGTGGGTGAGGCAAAACTTATGATAGTTCAAA
The DNA here is from genome assembly GCA_964512795.1 of uncultured Syntrophaceae bacterium. GTDB lineage: Bacteria > Desulfobacterota > BSN033 > BSN033 > UBA1163 > UBA1163. The sequence continues at coordinate 1,873 of CAZEKS010000479.1, read as the reverse complement.
TTGGAAAAGATCCCTCTCAGCCTCATACTTATCGTTATCAGGGATATTCCCTGCTACCAACGGAAGGCGTTTTTTGTAAGGTGATCGAAAGCGGAGAGATAAAAAAAGGAGACTTCATAAGGGTTTTAATAAACTAAGAAAGAAAATAAGATTTTTCATCCTGTTCTTATCAGCAATTTAGAAAAGTTATTGAACGGGATTCGATAAGGGGAACAGACTTGGCCAAAGATACATTATCAAAGCTCTTTCGATGGCATCCGTCGAAAGGAGCTCTTGTTTCTGCCATCGCAGGACTTATCGTTCTTGCCCTATCAGTGGCCATGATACCAACTCGTGATATGCCTTGGATAGCCATTATCCTAAGAGATATAGGAATGATCTTCTTGGTAGGCATTCTTTTCCCGCTCCTTTTCATTCACCGGTCCGGGAATACCTTCGCCGAATTCGGATTAACCTTCAAGAGATGGTACGTCTATTCCCCGATCAGCTTGGCCCTCGGTGGGCTTTTGCTTCTCTTATTTATTTCAGAAACTCCACCCGTGGATTTCCGGTTTGACGTCTCAACATGGTCAAAGGTTACTTACATTTTACTTGCGGGCATTTTTGAGGTGGTATTTTTCTATGGTTTCCAGAGGACCCTTTTCGAACGGGCCTTTGGGATTGTCCCTGGAATTATTCTTGCCGCTCTCTTCTATTCCTTCCACCACGCCGGTTTCCAGCCTGAATTTGGAAAACTCTTCTTCGTGGGGGTCATGTATGCCAGTGTGTTTCGCATTGGAAATAGTGTGTTTCTGATTTACCCCTTCTTTTGGGGGGTGGGGGGATGTTACGATGTGTTAGTCCAATCTCAGGCAGTATCAACCATTATGTATCCCGGAATACGCAGTTTATATCTTGGTATTTTGATATTGGCAGTCGTCATTTGGATATGGAAGGACAGAAGAAGAAGGAAAGCCTATGAAAACGAGAATAACCGTCCTCTGTGAAAATACCGTGGGCCGGTTGGTTGGTTCTGGTGAACACGGGTTCTCTGCTTTTATTGAGACGGATCAGGGGAATTATCTCTTCGATACGGGCAGTGGCCATTCTATCGTGGCGAATAGCCTTATATTGAATAAAGATTTGAGAAGCATCCAGAAGATTTTTTTAAGCCATGGACATTATGACCATACCGGAGGGCTGCCGGAAGTACTCAAATTAAAGGGAAAAGTGGATGTTCATGCCCATCCCCATGTCTTCTTAGACCGGATTGCCGTCCTCAAGGAGGAAGACAGAGAAATAAAAAGGTTCATAGGCATTCGTTATAAAAAGAGATATTTGGAATTCCTGGGAGCCAATTTTGTTTTCAATACAGATTTTATAGAGGTGGAGAAGGGATTGTTTTTAACAGGGGAAGTGCCATGGCTTACCACTTTTGAAAAGCCCGATCCAAGACTTTTCAGTGAAATGGATGGTGCCATGACTAACGATCTTTTCTTAGATGACCAATCCCTTATTCTGGAAACGAATAAAGGGATCATTCTGATTTTTGGGTGTGCTCATTCAGGGATGATCAACATCATCAACCATGTGATCAACAAAATGGGAAAAGAAAAATTCCATGCGATACTGGGTGGCGCTCACTTAGATTTTTTAACCCCCGAACAGTTGGAAGAATCCATCAAATCTCTCAAGAAGATGGAGATCGGGAAAATCGGTGTCTCCCATTGCACAGGAATGAAAGCGGCCTTTCGACTTCACCAGGAATTTGGGGATCGATTCTTTTATGGATGCGTGGGAAGCGTTCTGGAGGTTTAAATTACTAACCTTCCTTGGAGCTTGTGTCGCAATGGGCGGAAGGTGAGAATGGAACAGACAAACGGATTCCAAAGCT
>CAZEKS010000478.1:0-2522 GCA_964512795.1 uncultured Syntrophaceae bacterium | reverse complement strand
GTGGCCTGCGAGCACGGCTTCCGGCACACCGCCGTGATGCACTCCCGCAACATCGAGAAGCTTTCCAGGATGGCCAAGGTGATGAACTGCTCGCTGTTCGTGAAGAACGGCTCGGCGTACAACGGGCTGGGCTTCGGGGGCGCGGGGTTCACCAGCTGGACCATCGCCAGCCCGACCGGGGAGGGGCTGACGCGGGCGAGCACCTTCAGCCGGGAACGGCGGTGCGCGCTGATAGATTATTTCCGGATCGTGTGAGGGGCGGGGAATGAAGCTCGCGAGGATCATCGGCTCGGTGATGTGCACGGCCAAGGACCCGGCGCTGGAGGGGGTGAAGCTCCTGCTGCTGCAGCCGGTGGACGAGGGGGGCCAGGCCTACGGCGAGGCGGTCGTCGCCTGCGATACGGTGCAGGCCGGCCCCGGCGACCTGGTGCTGTGGGAGGGCGGCCGCGAGGCGGCGCTGGCCCTGGCCAACTGGTTCAACACCTCTGATGCCACCGTAATGGCCATCGTGGACCGGGTGGACGTATGACCCTGGCCAAAGTGACTGGAACCGTGGTCGCCACCATGAAGTGCGGCGACCTGGAGGGATATAAGCTTCTGGTGCTGCAGCCGGTGGACCCGGAAGGCAACCCCAAGGGCAAGTCCATGATCGGTCTGGACACGGTCCAGGCGGGGGAGGGGGACACCGTGCTGGTCATCGATGAAGGCAACTCCAGCCGCCTGATCCTGGGCAACTCCATGGCCGCGGTGCGCACCGTCGTGGTGGGCATCGTGGACCGGATCCAGAGCGGAGGCGGGCAATGAGCGACACGTCGCAGGACCCGGCACAGCCGGTGCAGCGGGTCGCCCTGGGCTCGGACCATGGCGGCTTCGAGGCCAAGGAATTCCTGAAGAAGTATCTGCAGACCCTGGGCTACACGGTCATAGACGTGGGCACGGGCAGCAGGGACGCCGTGGACTACCCGGACTTCGCGCTGAAGGTGGCCCGCAAGGTGGCTTCCGGGGACTGTGACCGGGGAATCATGATCGACGGGGCGGGCATCGGCTCCTGCATGGTCTGCAACAAGGTGAAGGGCATCCGGGCGGCCATGTGCTACGACCAGAAGACGGCGGTGAACAGCCGGGAGCACAACAACGCCAACGTGCTCACCCTGGGCGGGCCCCTGCACGGAGCGGACGCGCTGGCCGGCATCGTGAAGACCTGGCTGGAAACGCGCTTCGCCGGCGGGAGGCACTGGGCGCGCGTCAACAAAATCATGGCGGTGGAAAGAGGTTGAACAATATGGATACCCGAGAGATGGTGGAACAGATCACCCGGGAGGTGCTCGCCCGCCTGAAGGACGGCGCGGCTCCCGGCGCGGCGGCGGCGAAGTCTTCGGGGCCGGTCTCCGTTCCGGCTCCGGAGCTGGCCAAGTACATCGACCACACCCTGCTCAAACCCGAATCCACCCAGGCCCAGGTGGACAAGCTGTGCGCCGAGGCGATCGAGTACAAGTTCTACTCGGTCTGCGTGAACTCCACCTGGGTGGCGCAATGCGCGCGGAAGCTCCGGGGCACGGGCGTGAAGGTCTGCGCCGTGGTGGGTTTCCCCCTGGGTGCCATGGACAGCCGCGCCAAGGGCCTGGAAACCCGCTACGCGGTGGAAAACGGGGCCAGTGAGATCGACATGGTGATCAACGTGGGCGCCTTGAAGTCCGGGGACCTCAAGACCGTGGAGGAGGACATGCGCGCGGTGTTGAGGGCCTGCCGGCAGACCACGATCATGAAAGTGATCATCGAGTGCGCCCTGCTCACCGACGCGGAGAAGGTGCTGGCCTGCCAGATCGCCAAGAAGGCGGGGGCGCACTTCGTGAAGACCTCCACCGGCTTCGCCTCCGGCGGGGCCACCGTCCAGGACGTGGCGCTCATGCGCCGCACGGTGGGGCCGGAGATGGGGGTCAAGGCCGCTGGCGGGATCCGTTCCACCGAGGACGCTTTAGCCATGATCCAGGCGGGGGCCACCCGCCTGGGAACCAGCGCCAGCATCGCCATCGTCACCGGCACCAAGAGCAGCGCGAAGTACTGAGCGTCGCGGGCGTCCGAAGCTCTCCACGGGCGCTCAGCACGCTATTGCGTACTGAAGGAGTGCGATTCTATGGAAAAGCGTTTCGTCGACAAGGTCGCCGTCATCACCGGCGCCGCCAAGGGCATGGGCAAGAAGACCGCGGAGCTCTTGGCCTCCGAAGGGGCCGCGGTGGTGGTCGCCGACGTGGACCACAAGGCCATGGAGGAGACGGTCCGGCGCATCCAGTCTTCCGGCGGCAAGGCCAAAGGGGTCTACTGCGACGTGGCCGACCGCGCCCAGGTCGACCAGCTCATTCAGGGCACCAAGGCCGAGTTCGGCCGGGTGGACATCCTTATCAACAACGCCGGCATCCTCATTCCCGGCACCATCGAGGAGACCAGCGACGAGATCATCGACAAGACCCTGAACGTGAACGTGAAGGGGGTGTTGTACGCCATTCGGGCCGTGACCCCTATCA
>CAZEKS010000477.1:0-2543 GCA_964512795.1 uncultured Syntrophaceae bacterium | reverse complement strand
CCAGACCTTTATCTCCAGACCATGGGAAGAGGTGACGGGATAGGTATCTCTAAGACGATTGATATTCTAAAGAAGGAATTTCCTTTTCTTCAATTCGGTTATTTCAACCGCATTAAAGAACATTTCAGATCTCAGATTGCAGATTGAACCTGCCTCCGGCAGGCAGGATAGAATCCTTGCGGCCTTCTTAAATTTTTTGAGCGATGAGGCTTGCCACGGCCTTTTTTTTCCCGCCTTCTCTGAAGATCCCTTCGCGATAGAATAGGATTCGGAAGTTTTTAAAGAGTCTAAGAGGTTCGTTAGGTTTTAAAAAATATTTGGCTTGTTTGGGCCCTCCTGTGCCGAGCGTTCTGTGTTCAAGGAGATAAGTCTCGAAGATGACCTTCCCTCCTTTTTTAAGTCCTTTTCTAATCTTTGGGATGAGACGACGTTTGAGAAAATAGAAATTAGCAACGAGGTCGTATCTCCCTTTTTCAATCTGATATTGGTCAAGGTCAACGAGAAAGGTATGAATCTTGACTCCTTTTAGTCGGGCTATTTTTTGGGCTTTCTTCAAACCCCCCTCAGAGATATCCACTGCATCCACGTCAAATCCATTTTGAGCCATAAAGACTGCGTTTCTTCCTTCGCCGGCAGCAATATCGAGGGCTTTTCCTTTTGGAAGGAGATGGATATGTTTTTTTAGAAAAGGATTGGGTTCTTTCCCAAGAGCGAATCCTTTCTTTCCAAATCTCTCGTCCCACCGTTTTCGATCAGCTCTCATGGTAGTTACATTGCAGTCACATTTTCTTAAAACATTATCAGTTGATTTTACAGTAGTTATAGAGAAATTAAAATTTAAAAATTTCGAATCTGTCCTTTTTTACTTGCTAACAGAGACGTTAAAAAGGTTGTTGGAGGTAGTGAGTGATTTGGAAGAGTTTGAGATGATTGAGACGTCCTTGAGATTTTTTGAATCCTCTTCAAACTACTTCCATTTGTCGCCAGAGGTTGATGAGGGTTTCAGATTGTCGGAATCGAAGGAGTCTGGGATCTTCGAGATAGGTGAGCCTGAGATTGAATTTAGGACTCGTAAGGAAGTCCATACATTTTTGGATGAACCAGGAATCTCGCCACCCGTGTTCTTGAACCCCTGGGGATATGGGCCACGTCCATCTGTCTCATGCAAGAAGATGATGGCTTTTACCGCTCAAATTTTTTCGTTGATAACTCAAAAAAAGCATACTCCGAAAGTTTGTAAAATCCCTTCGTTATATTAAAGGCTCCCATAAAGGGATATCCTGCTTGATCTTGCCTCATAAGATGTAGCCTAATTTATTTTAACATAGACTTGGCATCCTAATCCCTTAACCCCTTCAAATGCAATTGACATGTGAAAATTTTAATTAGCAAAGGGAAAGTCATTTATTTCTTGACAATGGTTTCCTATTATGATACTCGAATATTTACTTGTGTTGGTAGTTCAAAGACTGAGCCGACAAGTATGGATGAAAAGGAAATTTTCAAGAACATAAAGATAATACGTCAAAACAAGAAAATGTCTCTTGAACGATTAGCCAAACTTACCGGTTTAACCAAAGGATATATCTCAAAGATTGAGAATTCTGATAAAGCCCCTCCTTTTTCGACTTTAATCAAGGTTGCGAACGCCCTGAATACTGATATTAGCCTTTTGATTGCCGAAGATTCCGAAATACCAGAAAATATAAATCTTTGCATTGTGAGGAGAAATGAGAAAAAAGAAGTCGTTTCCAGGGGAACGCTCTACGGATATCATTATGAAGCGCTGGCTCACAAAAAGATTGGGAAAAACATGGAACCCTTTATTATTTTGCCTGCCTTTCATGAAAAAGGGGTCTTTTCCCATGAAGGGGAAGAATTCATGTACGTTCTTGAGGGGACACATGAGTTTGTTTATGACGGTAAAAAATACATATTGAATGAAGGAGATAGTATCTATTTCGATTCGATCATTCCCCATAGCGGCAGAAGTCTTGGGGGAAAAAAGCGAAGATTTTGGCTGTCATGTACTCCTATAAACGCTGATCATTTAAGGTTTCCAATCTGCAAACGGCGATGCTCGAAGGGGATGGAGAAGGACGACATTGAAGTGGAAAAGAAGAACGAGAGAGAAGGTTGTTCTTGAGGTGCATCATGTCAGAGAGATATGTTTTTTGGCTTCAGGAGTTGGGGAAAGAGCATTGTGAGACAGTTGGAAAGAAGTGCGGAAATTTAGGCGAGATGGCGAAGATCGGATTACCGGTGCCCCCTGGATTTGCTCTCTCTGTGGAGGCTTATAAGAATTTTATGATTCAAACGAATGCCAGGGGGGAAATAGAAAACTATCTGTGTCAGTTGAGCGGGACTATCGAAAATATAGAACAATTCAATCAGATCAGTAAGGATATACGTCAGATTGTAGAATCGAAAGAAATGCCTGAGACGATGAAGGCGTTGATTTCATCCTTCTATGATGATTTATGCCATCAATGCGATTGTATCGTTGCGGTTTCAACGAGGTCTGCTGGACCCCTCAGTCACCC
>CAZEKS010000476.1:0-2552 GCA_964512795.1 uncultured Syntrophaceae bacterium | reverse complement strand
GCTACCTTTTGATTTCGGGCATCGAAACTTCCAACACATCCCACCCAAAAAAGAAGCTCAGGATTTTCTACTTCAGCAAACGTCTTGATTCCCAGGTCTTTGGTCCATTCTGCCCGAGTCCCTCGACTCGCCCCCCAGGGGTTATTGCTCTTTTCCAGATTCTTTAGAGTCAATCGCACCTCGGAGGAGTACTTTGTTGCCACAAGAACCAGGTAACGGCGGAGCTCCACGTTTCGTCTCACCTGCTCTATGTAGACCGGACATGCTTCCTCACAGGCCATGCAGGTTGTGCAGGCCCAAAGCTCGTCATCGCCCACGCTGGTTTCCATAATGGGCCCTGGTTGACGCTTATCCGGAGGAGCGGCAAGGAGCTTCGGTCCCTCACGCCACAGGTGTTCCTTCAGGTTTTGGGTCATCCGTCTGGGTGAAAGGGGCTTCCCTGTTAGATGCGCCGGGCAGACATCCTGGCATCGGCCGCAATTGGTGCAGGCCTCAAGGTCTAACATCTGCTTCCAGGTAAGCTCAGAGATCTCCCTGGTCCCGAAAGTCTCCGCTTCTTCAAAATTGGGAATGGGGTCGAGGATCCCTTTTCGTCTGAGGGAACGGAAAAATATATTCAGGGGGGATAGAAATAAGTGCTGTAAAGGAGAATGGCTGATGGCGACATAGGCAAAGAGCATCAGTGCCGGTATGGCGTGAATGAGGACTCTGTGCCAGACAAGAAGTTCATTCAACGGCGCGGTCGGCAGAATGAGAAAGAAACGGGAAATGAGATAACTGACTGGCGCCCAAGAAAGCCAATCCGGAACGACACTCGGTCCGATGATGGCTATCCGGTAGCCTTTAACGAAATAACCAGTCATTAAAAGCGCGAACCCCCAAACAAAGATTAAGGTCCTGTCGGGCTTGGTCACCAAACGAGAGGGCCTGATAATGTACCTTCGGACAATGGCCAGACATCCGCCAATAAGGACGAGAACCCCTCCGGCTTCAGAGACAAAAGAAGCATATAAAAAAATGTTTTGAGGCGGATTCGTCAATCCAACAGGGTAAGAGAAAAGCCTCACGATTTTGCCCAGAAAGATTAAAGCCGTCCCCCAGAAAATCAAAAAATGCATCGTGCCGGGATACAACTCCTTCCAAATCCGGGCGTTGGCAAAAGTAACGGCTAAAACGGTTCTGAGTCGGGTAGCCACTCGCCCGGAACAATCTTCATTCTTCCCGATCTTCCACAGACGATAATGTTGCCGCCAAAAGCTTATTACGAAAAGGGCAACGAGACCGATGAAAAGAACGAAAAACCCAAGGATGATCGGCAAAAAGACTTCCATGATGTAAACTTCTTGACCTGTCCAGAAACGAGTTAAAGAATCCATTTTACCCCGTTAGAAAACCCAACCATTTATGGTGGGGATGACATAGTTTTTATTTCATTCCTTATAGAAAGAACAGGGTAAAAGCCCCATTATTTCTAACGGGGTTTACCTTCCTAAGTCTTTTACCCTCACCCCTCCCTCTCCCTGCCGGGGAGAGGAAGGAGGTTGAGGGATATTAAATTGACAAACGAGGATAGAATGCAATCAAATGGGCGACGAAGAAGACCAAAGCTAAACAGCCCATGATCACAAATACCCAATCAATAAACCTTTGGTATTTTTCTTCTAAACCAAAGTCAAATGCTGACAGTTTCACCCCAAGGAATAAGGAGTAGATCACCCCCATTAATATGATGACTTCTACAACAATCGCTATTGGTCTAAAGGATGCTTCCATAAACTGTTCCTCATTATTATATTGTATGTAACAATTCAGCGCTTTGAAAATCCCTCCCAACCGTCCGGCGCCAAAGTCCCAATGCCTCCGCTTGCGTGAGTAATGAGGCTCTGGACGGCGGCGCCTCCCTTTACCAAAGGGAGGAGATTGGACATCCCCCTTTTGTAAAGGGGGATGGAGGGGGATTTAGTGTTATGATTGTTTACTGTGTTCCAATTCTCTCTGCCCTTTCTTTTTTAATCTGGGTCTTCATTCTGCAGGAAGGGCAGAGGTTAAACGGCCAGGTGGTCTCCCCATTGATAAAAATCTTGGTTTCCAACCTTCTTACCATGGACCGGGGGAATAGGGGAATGCCACATCCCGCACATCTGGTCATTTCACCCTCAAAAAGGGCCTTAACCCCATTTCCTGTTTTATTCTTTTCAGGTTCTTTTTCCACCCATTGGAGGCAATTCTCCGGACAGGATTTTTCACAGACGCCACAGGCATCACAAGCGTCTTCCCGAAAGAGGAGTTGATACTTATCCCTTTCCCTGTTTTGGGAGATGGTTAGAGCCTTTGTCGGACAATCAATCGCGCAAAGACCGCAGCCCGTACATTTCTCTTTATCGATGATGGGCATCCCATGCTTTTTGGGCCGGATGATCTTCAAAAACTCCCGGCGGCTCATCTTGTCTTTAGATCCTAACATGTTTAAGTCTGACAATTTTCTTCTAACATTATGTCCCCCCTCACCCTTCCCCTCTCCCCGCTGGGGAGAGGGAGGGGTGAGGGGCATC
>CAZEKS010000475.1:0-2560 GCA_964512795.1 uncultured Syntrophaceae bacterium | reverse complement strand
AAAGATCTTCCTCACCCGCGATAATTATTATGGAACGGATACCGTCCTCTTCAATCTTACCTTTCGCGACCAAGCGGAGCAATCCTTTACCTTGAGGTTTGCACCGATCGCCCTCGTTCCCAGAAGGAGGATGGCGCTCCAGAAGGCATGGTTTGACTATTTGGCCCAGGCCATCAGCTCTTTTGGAAGCACTTCTCCCCTCTGCACTAAATAATCTTTATACTCTTCATAGTTGGGCTGCACCCAGATCGGTGTTCCGAAGACTTCGTGCATCATAATGTTGAAGGCGACTTTGGTGATGTAGTATCGGTGATGGTGCCTCAAAATGGGATTGGGTGAAAACATCTTGAGCATTTCTCTGGGTCGCCAGTAGTAACGCCTCATGATGTCCCGGTAGATGAGGTTTAACTGTTCGAGATCTTCCACCTCTTTGGCCGACATCACGGCATGGAGATAGTCATAATTCCGATAATCCCAATCCTTGATCCTTCCCAATTCTTTCATCTGTTTAAAAAGAGGAGTTCCCGGAAGAGGGGTAATGATGTTCAGACCGAAATGGTCCACATATTTTCCAAAGAAATTGAAAAAATTGTTGCGGTCCTCTTCTGTTTCGTTCCAGTGCCCGATCAAGAGGGTGGCCATGACCATGAGCTTATGTTTTTTCAGAAGCTCCATGGCCTTGACCGCCTGCTCAGTGGTCTGGTGTTTTTTGATGTCCTTGAGAACGGCGTCAGAATGGTATTCGAGTCCCATCATGAATTGATAGACCCCGGCTTCCCGGAAACCATCGAGCAGGTCTCCGTCACGAATGATGAGGTCTGCCCTGGATTGCAGCCAGAAGTGCTGGTTCGTTTTTCGCTTGAGCATCTCCTCGATGAAGCCAACTCCCTGCTCGCGTTGGACATTGAAGGTATTGTCACCCACGTAGAAGATATCCTTGTTGTATTTCTCTTTGAGAAGCTGGAGTTCGTCGGCGATCAGTTTCGGACTCCGCCTCCTCCACGTCTTCTTATAAAATGCCGATTCCGAACAAAAGGTGCAGTCCCAGAGGCACCCTCTTGAAAAATTAATCACCAGCCCTCTCTTCCCTTCCGAAGGAAGCATGACAAAAGGATGATCCATCTTGGCGAGATGATAAGCAGGCATCGGAAGGGTGTCGAGATCTTCGATAAAGGGACGATCACCGGTATAGACGAATTCTTTTTTCTCATTGAGATAGGCGAGGCCCAAGACGCGGGAGAGATCTCCCTTCTTCTCAACCGTGCGGAGAAATTCAGCGAGCGTGACCTCTCCTTCTCCCACACAGATGTAGTCAATGACCGGACAATCCCGGAGTGTCTCTTCGGCCATAAAGGAAGGGTGTTCCCCTCCCATGATGACGATCGTTTTCGGATTGGCCGCTTTAATCAGACTGGCTGCATTCATCCCATCATAGACGAAGGCCGTGCAGATGACAGAGATGCCCACAACATCTGGTTTCTCGCTTCGAATCTTTTCCTCAAGATCCCTCCAGGGATTCTCGTTAAGGGTGCAATCCATATATTCGATGTCCAATTGCTCCCTTTCCAGATAGGCTAATAATTGGAGGCATCCCGGTGAGGGAGTCCAGGCTCGGAGGATCGTCCAGATTTTATGAGGCGGATCAACCAGTAGAAATCGCATCGATAGGGCCTTTGTCTCACCCCCACCCTCACCCTCCCCCATCAAGGGGGAGGGGATTCAAGTCGGCTTCTATTCTGTGTTTCCCTCTCCCCCGAGGGGAGAGGAATGGGGTGAGGGGGCGGTAATTTGGATTTGAAAATTGGAATTACGTAGAAAACAGGCTTCAAATCCCCCCAACCCCCCTTTACTAAAGGGGGGCGAGGGGGGATTAAGAATTTTCATGGTGCGTGGGTGGCCAATTGGCCATGAGTAATTTATTTGGGATTGGGAATTTGTCATTTGGGATTTGTGATGAGTTGCCGCTTCACAAGATACTTTAGCAACCGTTTGGCCAACGGGATGCGGAAAAGAAGATGGGATCGCGGGATTTCAAAAATTTCTCCGGAAACAAGTTTTTCAGAAAAATTTCTCACTTTTTGAGCCGCCCGCTCCACTTCCTCTTTTTTCACCACCGCTACCTTTTCGAAGACGGTTTCGCAATACCGGCAGCTTGAGCAAGAGGTCTGATTACAATCCTTCGTCTTGAAATGCTCGATAAAACCTTTTAGCTTCTGGTTGTCCAGTTGAATCAATTCCCTCACTTCTAAGTCAAAGACCTTTTCCAGCTCAGAGATCTTCATGATGTTTACATGTTTCGGCTGGATAAAATATTCCAGATGAATGGGGGTGAACGCCCCCTTTCTGGGAAGGGTGAAGAGATCTAAGAGGTTTCCGTCATAGCGGCGATTTTCATACGCCATGACATGCTCGAGAAGAAGGGGCGTGCGTTTAAAGCGCTCTGTGATTTTGAAGTGATCGTAACCGATTGCCTCATAGTGGGGAATATCCTCCGGCCTGATCCAAGGCGATTTCAGGAGCTCCACCGGGTCCATCAATTTTCTGTAAAGGCAGAGATAAC
>CAZEKS010000474.1:0-2562 GCA_964512795.1 uncultured Syntrophaceae bacterium | reverse complement strand
TTGAAGGAGCTCTTGGAGAAATTGGATTGATCGGTCCGGTTAGCAGTCATTTCTGTGATGATTGCAATCGTCTTCGACTGACCCCTGATGGGAAAATTAGAACCTGTCTCTTTTCTGATGAGGAGATTGATGTCAAAGAACTTCTCAGAAACGGAGGGTCTGATCGTGATTTAAAGGAACAACTTCTCATGGCCCTCAAAAAAAAGCCGGAGAGACATTCGATCAACACACACCAGTTTAAAAAATGTCAGAGGAATATGTCAGCGATCGGAGGATAACCCCTCACCCTTTCCCTCTCCCCCGAGGGGAGAGGGCGGGGTGAGGGGGGCTCTGTATTATCTGTCGGAGGAAACAAATGGCAAAACTTACTCATTTTGATAAGAAGGGGCGGGCCAAGATGGTCGATGTTAGTAAAAAGAGAGAGACCCTAAGAGAGGCTGTAGTTCGAGGATCCGTCTCTATGAATCCAAAGACTTTTAAGGGTATACTATCAGGTAAAATCGCAAAGGGAGATGTTTTGGCGGTTGCCAAGGTAGCTGGGATCATGGCAGCAAAAAAGACTTCTGAAATCATTCCCATGTGCCATCCCCTCAATCTTTCCCATGCGGAGGTCAATTTCTATCCTTTTGAAAAAGAGAGTAGAATTGATATTGAAGCGAAGGTTAAGATTAAAGCCCAGACGGGTGTAGAGATGGAGGGGTTCGTGGCTGTGGCCGCAGCTGGTCTCACCATCTATGACATGTGCAAGGCCATTGATCGGGGGATGGTAATATCGGATATCCGTCTGGTTAAAAAAACAGGGGGCAAGAGCGGAACCTATCAAGTTCAAAGCTCAAAGTTGAAAACTGAAAAGTAATCCCTGCCTGCGGCAGATAGGCTTTGAGCATTGAGCTTTCAGCCTTCAGCGTTACATTTTATGAGAAACAGGGAGAATTAGATGAGACAAGTTCAGCGTGGCAAGGTCCTTGCCGTCAATATCAGCGAGAAAAAGGGAACGAAAAAGACAAATATCAAATCGTGCGCCCTTCTGAAAGATTTTGGTTTGAAAGACGATGCCCATGCAGGCCCCTGGCACCGCCAGGTCAGTCTTTTGGCAAACGAATCCATTGAGAAGATGAAGGCTAAAGGGTTAAAGGTCGGTTATGGTGATTTTGCTGAAAATATTACCACGGAAGGGGTAGACCTCGTTCATCTTCCCATTGGAACGGAAATACGCATTGGAAATTCTATCATGCTACGTGTTACTCAAATTGGAAAAGAGTGTCATGAGCGATGTGCCATTTATTACCAGGCAGGAGATTGCGTGATGCCCAAAGAAGGGATCTTTGCCGAGGTGGTGAACGAAGGAGAAGTAAAAGTTGGAGATGAAATTATCATTTTTCAATGATCAATGGGCAATGACCAATGGTCAATGATCAATGAGGTGTTTATGTTTAAGGTGGTTATCCTGACCATCAGTGATCGAGGCTCTAAAGGTGAAAGGGAAGATTCAAGTGGCCCCCTCATCAGTGAGATGCTGAAGAGCCTGCCTGCCCAAGTGATCCATTACGAAATCATCCCAGACGAGACAGACAGGATCGTTGAAGCCTTAAAGAAGAGTTCTGACCAATTGAAGGCAGATCTCATTCTTACAACAGGAGGAACTGGTTTAAGCCCCAGGGACGTGACGCCTGATGCAACACGGGAGGTCATTGAAAAAGAAGTCCCTGGCTTTTCAGAAGCCATGAGGGCTGAAAGCCTAAAAAAGACGCCCCATGCGATGATCTCGAGAGCCATTACCGGAATTCGAGGTTCGAGCCTGATTGTGAATCTACCAGGAAGCCCTAAAAGCGTGAGAGAAAACCTCAGCGTGATCCTACCGGCCCTTCCACATGCTTTATCCAAATTGAAGGGTGATCCTTCGGAATGTGGCCAAGGATAGCCCCCTACCCCTTACCTCCCCCGCAGGTGGGGAAGGAAAAAGGAAGGGGCAACCTTGAGAATGGAGGATAATACAATGAATCAATTTTCTGAAGAGTTGTTTAAAATATTTCGAGAAACGCTCGGATTGCAAGAATCTCCTTTGGGAGTCTATTACACAAACGATAAACCTGAAGGGGTCACCCCAAAAGAAGGAATATCCGGATGCATGATCGGGCTCCTTCAGAATGCGAGGAGGAAGGGGAAAACCGTTTATTTTGACAGAGGGCATTTTGGATGTCCGGGAGGAGCCTACTATATGGGATTTTTTGAATCCCCAAGGCCCAATATCGAATATTTTCTCTCCTGCGGGATTCCGGGTGAAATGGAGGGAGAACGATATATCAAGACACCAGAACGGGCCAGAGAATATTTCGCCAGGATGATACCGAGACGAGCGCCGGCCACCTATTGTGTCTTCCAGCCCATTGAGCAATTTCAGAGTGGCATAGAGCCTGAGGTGGTTGTTTTCTTCGCTCCGCCGGATATCCTCTCAGGGCTCTTCACTTTAACAAACTATGCCCTGGAACGCACGGACGCTGTTTATGCACCCTTTGGTTCCGGGTGTGGAACGATTCTCACCTATCCTTTGAAGGAAGCTGG
>CAZEKS010000473.1:0-2563 GCA_964512795.1 uncultured Syntrophaceae bacterium | reverse complement strand
TCTTTTGATCGTGAAGTCTTTTCGTCAAGAGGGCCTCCTCCTGGCAGATCATTCATCCTGCGCCATGATTGTCAATAAAACAATCCAGGAGGGTTTCGTGACCGTAGGCTTCACATTCACAAAAACAGGGCATTTTGGCTAAAATCTCAGGAATTTCTTTTGCAATCTCATAAGCCTTCTTAGCCTTTCCCTTAAATAGGTTTGGATCCAGGGTCTTCGGTAATCCAGTTTTCGGGTCAATGGACTTCTCTTTCAAGATTTTGAATGCTTTTGGATCTGTTTCCTGTATCAGAGTTTTGGGATGTTCTCCATTTGCTATGGCAAAGCCTGAAAAGAGAGTGAGACACAATAAAACAATAACCAGCTCTTTCCCCATTTTTGCCCCTCCATTCTTTAACCTGTGGCCATGGCCACCATAATTCAATTCCAAATAGCCAGATGCCCTCAGATCACGGGAAGACCAGCTTCATCGAAAACTCCCACAAAGAGTGGCCCGCTTAGATAGCGTTCGCCAGAATCAGGAAGAATTGTCACGATGGTCTTCCCTTTGAATTCCTCCATCCTGGCGAGCCTCAGAGCAACGGCCATCGCTGCGCCACAACTGACCCCTGAAAGAATTCCCTCCTCACGGGCAAGCCGCCTTGCATGCTCAATCGCCTCCTCGCTGGCAACCTGCTCCACGCGATCCACTATGGACAAGTCCAGGGTGTCTGGAATGAATCCAGCGCCAATCCCCTGGATTTTGTGGGGCCCGGGCTTGAGCTCCTGCCCCGCAAGACGTTGTGTGATGACAGGGCTTTCAACTGGCTCGACAGCAACGCTGATAATCTTATTTTTCTTTTCTCCCTTAATGTATCGCGATACACCTGTAATGGTCCCACCTGTGCCCACTCCTGAGACAAGTACATCTATCCCGCCATTTGTCTGCTCCCAGATCTCCGGACCAGTGGTCTTGAAATGAATCTCCGGGTTGGCAGGATTCTTAAACTGCTGGGGCATATAGAAATTGGGACTCGAGGCCGCAATCCGCTCGGCTTCCTCGATAGCCCCTTTCATGCCCTTGGCTCCAGGTGTCAGAACGATGTTGGCGCCGAGAATGGCGAGCACCTTCCGCCTTTCCATCGACATGGTCTCAGGCATGGTGACGTTCAGTTTGTATCCTCTTGCAGCTGTCACATAAGCCAATGCAATGCCTGTATTTCCGCTTGTCGGCTCAATGATCTCCATCCCGGGTTTGAGCAGTCCCTGCTTTTCTGCTGTCCAGATCATATTTGCCCCTATCCGGCACTTGACCGAATAAGCAGGGTTCCGACCTTCGATCTTGGCAAGAATTGTGGCTTTGAGTCCTTGAGCCATCCTATTGATTCGAACCATCGGGGTATTGCCGATGGATAGGGAATTATCAGCAAAAAAGTTTGTCATGGAGTTCCCCTTTCCAAATCCCCCTAAATCCCCCTTTGCTAAAGGGGGACAGAAGGTCGGTTATTTTAGTTCAGTGGTGGTTTAAATCTCCGAAGTCTCAGTGCATTCGAAACAACTGTGACCGATGAAATCGCCATGGCCCCTGCGGCAAAGATGGGATTGAGGAGAATTCCGAAGAATGGAAAAAGAACGCCCGCGGCGACAGGGATGAGAATCGTATTGTAAGCAAAAGCCCAAAAGAGATTCTGCTTGATATTTCGAATGGTCGCCTTGCTTAATGCAATGGCCGTCACGATCCCTCTTAAATCCCCGGCAATTAAAGTGATGTCCGAGGACTCCATCGCCACATCGGTGCCTGTTCCAATCGCAATTCCCACATTGGCCTGTGCCAAGGCAGGCGCATCATTGATGCCATCCCCCACCATCCCAACCTTTCTGCCTTCCGACTGAAGCCGCCTGACCTCTTCTGCCTTCATCTCAGGAAGAACTTCTGCCAGCACCCGGTCAACTCCAATCTGATTCGCAATGGCTCTGGCGGTTCGTTGGTTATCTCCGGTGAGCATCACCACTTCCAATCCCATTCGGTGAAAGGCTTTCACAGCTTCTTTTGAATTTTCTTTCAATGTATCTGCGACAGCAATAATGCCAGCAGCCTGCCTTTCAACAGCCAAAAACATAGGTGTCTTCCCTTCGTTGGAAAGCTGTTCCGCTTTATTGAACAGACCATTTAAGCTTACTTCTTTTTCTTCCATCAGTCTTAAATTTCCGAGGAGGACTCTTTTTGAATCGACCGTCGCCTCAATCCCATGACCTGCAATGGCTTGAAAGTCTTTCAGATCAAGAAGATCTACACCCTCCTCTCTTGCTTTTTTCACAATCGCCTCTCCCAAAGGATGTTCCGATCCCTTTTCAGCCGAGGCCGCCAGGCCCAAGATTTCTCTCCTGTTAAACCTCTCCGATTCAATGATATCCGTTACCGATGGTTCTCCCTTGGTCAATGTTCCTGTCTTATCCAAAACAATGGTATTCAATTGATGCGCTGTCTCCAGAGCCTCTGCCCCTCGAATCAAAATGCCATTCTCCGCACCCTTCCCTGTCCCCACCATGATGGAGGTGGGAGTCGCCAATCCTAAGGCGCAAG
>CAZEKS010000472.1:0-2564 GCA_964512795.1 uncultured Syntrophaceae bacterium | reverse complement strand
CTCTTTCAAAGACGGATACGAACTGAAAGTCCCTAAACAAGGAGACCACAAACGCGCTGGAGAGCGACCATGCAAAGGCAAGTTCATCGAACGAACGAACCGAACGAAGAGATCCAGGAAAGCCACCGAAGGCGATGTACTCGCCCTTCTTAGGCAGAGGAGGAGGCCAATCGCTAGGCTTAAAGACACATGATCCAATTTCACCCTCTGAAGTGATGTCTTCCACCTGCTTCTCGGTCAAGCGGATCGTGGCCAAGTCTAAGCGCTCGTTCTCGTCCACGAGCTGTTCAACCGGGTCAAGGTCCACATTGCCAATCTGGAAAATGACCTGTCCCAAACTTTCGCGGTTTTCACAATACCTTGCGATTACATGTTGACAAGTTATTGCGATGGGTCCGTTACCCAGATCTACGAGAGTGATAGTGCCGTTCCTGACCTCGCTTGGCTGATTCCGCGAAGGACGTTGTCCGAAGAATACGGCTTTGGCGAAGAGAAGAGGGAACTTGGCCATCTTCTCTCCAAGTGGGCCTGCGGCGAGCTTCTTCGCTTGAGCGATTTTGGCTTGATCTTCCATCCCGCAATCCACCGTCTAATCGAGATAGGGAGGTGCCTCACGGCACCCCTCCTCCCACAACACCATACGTATGGGTCACGTGTACGGCGGTTCGGTAGAGTAAGTCAACGTGACGAACGCTTGTAGGGCAGCGGTAATCCCATCTGGGAGAAATACCAACCGGGCAAGGCAAACGCAACCGCTGAGTCCATGGCTCAAACGCCATGGACCGTGTGCAGATATTACCATGTTCCACGCAAGAAAAGGGGAGAAAAGGGGACAGGCTACTTTTATCCCATTTATGGTCTAATTTTCGCTGGCGAAAAAGTAGCCTGTCCCCTTTTTTTATTCTAATGCTAAGCTTACCTGCGGCCTGTGGTTAGGCTAAATGAATCATTGGTTTGTCCAATGTTAAGGACAGATCCTATTTTGCTATTTTTCCGTTTTGTCCTTTTCGAAAAGACCGAGGTGGATCTGTCCTGTTGAGTCTTTCCTAAATGGAACAAGTAGGTCATTTAGAATGTACCGGTTAACCATCTCTCCCATCTCTTCCTCCAGCCCTTCAATGATTTCTTTTATCAGAGAGTCAACGACGTGCTTTATCCTCACAACATCATCTTTCCGAAGAAGCTTCCTTGTAAAGGGGAAATCATCGATGCTCCGTCTAAACCTGTCAATGTCAACATCATAGAGAAATCCATCCTCTAACATCAAAACGTTTTTTAATGAGTTAACAATACCAGAGTGAAAAACCTTATTTCTATAGTCTTTGAGTTTGGCGAACTGCCTGTAAACTTCTGAATCTCTATCCACCCCTCTTTTAAATCCTCGACACAGATGATGCATGAGCAGCACTTTTAAATCTATGTCCAGTTTCTCCAGTCTCTCCTCCAATTTATCCTCCGATTTAGGATCGACCTTCCTCAAATCTGGTTTTAAGAAGGCATGATAAATCAGATTTATGAATCCCTCCAGGGCCATGAAGTAATACGTAAAGATGCTGTTATAGTACAAGCCTATACAGGCGAAATATTTGTCATATGACCTGTCCTCATGTTCAGAAGCAGGAGAGCCTGGTTGCCATTCCCAGCATTTCGACCCAATTTCCCCCTCTAAATCCTCAACATTTTCCAATAGCCATTCCGCGGCCGAATAGTTTTGAAAATATATGTTATCCAGAGAATAATGCTGGATGATCTCTCCCTGCTGAAATTCCTTTAACGGTTGAAAGTCACTCTTAACTCTAACGGCTTCTTTAAGGATGTCGTTTACGAATGCCCTTGCAGCAGCCATAGCTGTTTGTGTTGGCTCGTCCAAATTGATTGGAATTACTAGGAAAAAATCAATGAAATTGTGGCGATCTCTTGTCCCAACCTGAATTATCACTCCATTATCTGTTCTAAAATAATACGTCCACTCCTCACCTAATCCAACGTGTTTCGGTTTAGTTCCTTCTCTCCGTAATACCCCCTCGATTTTGCTCTGGTTGCTGACCCCTAATCCCACATATTTCGGTTTAGTTCCTTCTTTCCCATTGGATTCGAAAACGTGACACTGAATTTTAGAAGGTGGGCCGAAAATCTTCTTTAGAAGTCGATGAAAAAAAAGTACTTCAAACTTCTGGATTTCTTCAAGTTTGTAGGTAATTTGGAAGGGTTTCATGTTGTGAGGAATATCTCCTTCCTTAATTACCGCGTACTTGTAGTTCAAGGGAGCTATTGAAGGGATTTTGCTCTTGTTAGGCATAATTTATCACTCTCGCACCCCTTCCTGAATTTCTCTAAACTGCTCCAGAGTGGACTTTAAACTCTCCAAAATGTCTCTTGCGATTATATTTCTGTTGCCTGACCTAGATTTTCAATTACTGGACAGATTCGGGGGACACCAGA
Source organism: uncultured Syntrophaceae bacterium (assembly GCA_964512795.1). Lineage (GTDB taxonomy): Bacteria > Desulfobacterota > BSN033 > BSN033 > UBA1163 > UBA1163. Next base: position 122 of record CAZEKS010000472.1, on the reverse strand, counting down.
ATAGGGTTCGTGCAGAACGTGCATAGCCGTCTTGATATCTTAATCTAACCTCCTCCGCCAGCTCCCGCTCGGCCACAATCCTCGTCACACAGGAACCGGTCACCCCAAGGTACCGTGCTACC
>CAZEKS010000471.1:0-2571 GCA_964512795.1 uncultured Syntrophaceae bacterium | reverse complement strand
ACCCATGAAAAAGGTTAAAAATTCATCAAGAGGACTTTTTCGACAGTCTCGTTGGGCGTCTGGGCTATTCGGACGCGGTTAAAGACGGATTATCTGACTCGACAAGGAGGTCGAAATGGCGACAAAAAAATACAAGGGCATTCCGTACCATCTGTGGAATCCTTATACACAGATGGACAGGTTTCTTTCCGTCCTGGGAATGGGTTCCACCGTCATTGTCCGAGGGGAAGGACATTACCTCTATAACGACCGAGGCCAGCGTTATGTCAACGGCAAATCATGTACCTGGAACTTTCCGCTTGGCTATGGACGAGAGGAGATCATTGAAGCTGCCAATCGGCAGATGCGCGAATTGCCGTTCAGCACATGTTTTTGGCAAGCACATCCCCGAGCCATCGAATTGGCGGCCAAGCTAGTGCAGATCACATCTGGCAATTTTGAGCATGTCTATTTGGGATCGAATGGTGCTGAGGCAGTGGAAACCGCCCTAAAAATCGCACGCCAGTACCATCGCCAAAGTCGGGATGCGAAGGATCGAGGGCGCTTCAAGATCATTTCTCTACAAGGGTCGTATCATGGGTATGCCTATGGTGCAGCCACATTATCGGGTTCGGAGGATTATGAGGCGAAATTCGGCCCCATGCTTCCGGGTATCGTGCAAATGAAGCCGCCGTACTGCTATCGCTGTCCTTACCAGAAAGATGGCTACCCGGGCTGTGGGCTGGTATGCGCCCAGGCTTTGGAGAAAATCATTCTGGCCGAAAGTCCTGAAAGCGTGGCGGCTTTTATTATGGAGCCGGTCATGGGCGAATACGGCATCGTCGCACCACCCCAGGAGTATTATCGCTGCGTCGGGGAGACTTGCAGGCGGTATGGATTGCTGTTCATCGCGGATGAAGTAACGACAGGATTTGGACGGACGGGGAAGCTTTTCGTCAGCCAGGATTGGGATCCTCAACCGGATATCCTTTGTCTGGGGAAAGCCATCAGTGGTGGCTATTTACCTTTGGCTGCCACCTTAACCACTCATGACATATACGAGCGTTTCCTGGGGAAAGAGAATTTCTTCATGCATGGCTCAACGAACAGCGGGCATCCGGTGTGTGCCGCCGTCGGCCTGGCGGCGATTGACATCATCCTGCGAGAGAAACTGCCCGAGAACGCAGCCAGGGTAGGAGCGTATCTGAAATCACGCCTGTCGGACTTGATGAGCAGCCATTCAATTATCGGAGAAGTCCGAGGCAGCGGTCTGATGATTGCCATTTACCTTGCGAAGGATCGTAAAACCAAGGAGCCTTTCACCAACGATGAAATGTTCGATTTTGTGATTGATGTGGTCATGCGTGGTCTTCTGGTTTCTTTAAGCGACTGGGGTTTGAGCCTGTTCCCGCCATTTAACATTGATGAGGGGATCGCCGATGAAATCGCGGAGATCATGGACAAAGCCCTGCATATCGGCCTAATCGCCGAGCTGGATCGGAAGACCCGGCTCCTGAAAGAATTCGCTATTTCTAAACTCTAGCCTGGCAAACGATCGTTGTAAAGTTTCTTGTTTCGAGGGTTGGCGGTAGAGCAGGCGCCCAACCAACGCTTGCACCTGATCGCCAAAAAAGCCGGCTCCAGGTGAAGCCGCCGTTAGAGCCAATATTAATAAGAGGGTATATATGAAAAGGCCCTTAATTCATCCACCGCTTAAAATGAGCTTTGATGATGTCTATAAAGCTATTTCTAAACAACCAAAATCACAAACTCCAGAATTATTAACTACTGGTGGTGTGCCTTTTGTAGCTGAAGCCAAATTGACGCAAGATGGCCGTCGATTCATTTTACTACCGCACAATAACCGCATTTATGAGGACGACTGGGGCTATAGATCAAACAGTATGGGGAAAGATGGTCAGAGGATCGGACATTATTCTAAACCTATTGATGACTGGGCAAACAGGCTCTAACAAGTTAATCAAGGCGACGGGTGATAGCCCGTCGCTATTTGCGGAGGCCGTTGTCCCCGCGCCTTATCTTTATCGTTGAGGCTGTAGAAAAAGTCTTAAAAGCGTGATAGAATCGCCATATACTTGATCGTGTTTTAGCAAGAGACCGCTTAGTAAGAAGAGGAGAGATATGGCGAGATATAAGGACTATGATTATTCCCAGGGCACGTTCATACCGATCCACTTTGACCGACAGATCCTACCCGGAACCTTTGGCCGGCAAGTGCCCCGTCCCGCAAAAGTAAGATAGACGGGGGCAAGGGGCACAATTAAAACAATATCTCCTTTCCGGGAAGCGACGGCTTGTGGTTGGGAAGTTTCAATATAGCCTTCATTTCACCAAGGATCGTAGATACTTTCGATGGCAGAAAATAATTTCCTATTTTTAATCCAGCAGAAGTAGCAGTTTTTAAAAAAGTGACTTTTTCTACAGGCTCGTTAGGGCACAAACAATATTAGGTTTAAAGAACAATCACTTAAGGAGGAGGTAATTATGTCTACAAAAGAAAACGAAGCACTGGTAAAGCGATTTTGGGAGATCTTTAATAGTGTCCAGGGAGATATGGTTAGATTAAAGACC
>CAZEKS010000470.1:0-2579 GCA_964512795.1 uncultured Syntrophaceae bacterium | reverse complement strand
TCTAAGATTCTATTCATCCTGGAAAAATGGATGACGATTCCGCCTTGTGTTGGAATAGTGCCACCGCTCAGGTTTGTCCCTGACCCTCTGCCCACAACGTGAACCCCTGCTTCATGGGCAAATTTGACGGTTTTGGAAACTTCTTCTGTCGAACCCGGAAGGACAATGCAATCAGGTCTTCCCCGAAAGAGGGAGGCATCGTAACCATAGAGAAATAAATCTGTCTCTGAGGATAAGACATTTTCTCTTCCCACAATTTTTATCATTTCCTCAATCAGTTTTTCTCGGTCCATGTGTCCTCCTTCTTATAAAGGGTTCAAGTGGCCAAGGGGTCAAGGGTTCCAGTCAAACAGATTAAGAATAATTTTTCAAATCCTCAAACCCTTGAACCCTCGAATCCTTGAACCCTGTTTCCATTATTTTCCGAACTGATCTCCTACCTTTAATCCAACCAATTTAGCGAACTCTGTCGGTCCTGTCTTCTCCCCTTTGTCCACTATAAGTTTGCCAATTTGTATGCTCCCGCCTTTTACAGCGATTTGAACACTTTCTTCTTCGATTGAGACGATCTCGCCGGGTTGCTGATAAATGGCCGAAGAGGACATCTTCGCCTCATAAAATCTCACTCTTTTCCCTTGATAAGTGGTATAAGCACCGGGTTGAGGATCACAGCCTCTGATTAAATTGTAAATGTCTTTGATTGATTTCTCAAAGTTCACGGAGGCCACTCGGTCATCACAAGGAGGTTCATAGGTTGCTTTGGAATCATCCTGGGGGATCTTTGGGGCCTTCCCTTTTTTGACCAATTCAACGGCTTCCACCACGGCATCTATTCCCATGGGAAAAAGTTTATTGAAATAAAAGGACCCTGTGGTCTCGTCGGGACCAATCTCTACCTCTTTTTGTAGCAAAATGGGACCTGTATCGATCCCCTTATCAACCCAGAAAATGGTCAAGCCCGTTCGGGTATCGCCCTGAATAAGAGCCCAATTAATAGCGCTGGCACCGCGGTGTCTCGGCAAAATAGAAGGATGATAACAGATGGTTCCAAGGGAGGGGATAGCGATCAACTTTTCAGGGATAATATCGGTTACAAATGCTAAGATAGCAAGTTCTGGCCTCAATTTTACATAAGCGTCATAAACCTCGGGATCCTTCATTAAATTTGGACGAAAGAAGGCAATGCCTGACTTTTCAGCCAAGACCTTCATCCCCTCGCCCCTCTTATCCGGAGGGGAGAAGGTCCCGACGACATCCTCCCCTTTATGAATCAAGGTCTGCAATACTTTCTCTCCGAAGGGGCCTTGTCCAACAATGACAACCCTCATAGCACAAATTCCTAAAAAAAATCCCCCCAACCCCCCTTTAATAAAGGGGGGCGAGGGGGGATTTTCATGCCCTCCAATATTTAATTGTATTTTTTGGAAACAAGCTAACCCTATGCCTTCTTTCGCTTTGCATCAAAGGCAGCTATTTCTTTAATGGTCGCAAGGATCGTCCTGGCATTATCATAGACCGGGGTATCCACCATTTTCCCCATATAGGAAACGGCCGCAGCTCCCTTGGCAATTCCCTCTTCCTCAAAAACCTTTACGACACCCTTGGCCCATTCAACATCTTCCGGTGATGGGGTATAGATTCTGTGGGAAGGTTCAATTTGGCTCGGATGAATAAGCATTCTTCCTTCGTAACCTAATTGACGACCGAAGCGTGTGTTCTTCTCAAAGGCCTCTGTATCTTTGAAGGCTACAAAGGGACAATCAATGGCAATGCAACCTGCAGCCCTGGCGGCGACAGCGTTATGCGCCCGCGCATACAATTGCTCATCTCCCTCGGTGGTAAGTTTCACTCTCATATCTTTTGTATAATCCACCGCGCCAAAGATTAGAGAATTGACCCGCTTGCTGGCAATGGCTGAAGGATAGGCGTTGATGACCCCTTTGGCTGTCTCGATAAGAAGCTGAATGGCAACACTTCCCACCTTCAGTCCTCTTCTCCGCTCGAGTTCCTCTAATTTCCAGTCGAGACGTTGGACATGATCCGGACCACCGCACTTGGCCAGGCAAACTCCCGAGAGGCCTTCGTGGACGATCGCTTCGAGATCATCATTGGTCATCAACGTCTCCCAATTATTGATCCGCACATAAATTGTAGATCCACCGGATCCTGCAAATTTCAAGTTTTCTCGGACCATGTCACGGGCTTTTGCTTTCTCAGCGGGCGGGACAGAATCCTCCAGATCCAAAGTGACAATGTCGGCTGGAGTTTCGGGAGCCTTGGAAATCATCTTCTCATTATTCCCCGGAATGTAAAACACAGATCTCATAACAGTCATCTCAGCACCTCCTGGGTTTAGGTTTTGTTTAGGTAGTAAATTCATAATCCCCCCAACCCCCCTTTAGAAAAGGGGGGCGAGAGGGAATTTGATCCTTTAGATTAGGCGCGTAGTAATTTTTTAAGGGTGGGCGCGATTTCATCGGGCCGATCGACCACATGGATCCCTGCATCCTTCAGGTTCTTCACCTTATCCTTCGCCGACCCTTTGCCTCGCTCTACGATACTGCTGGCATGGGAAAACC
>CAZEKS010000469.1:0-2579 GCA_964512795.1 uncultured Syntrophaceae bacterium | reverse complement strand
GGTCTCGACTGATCCCGCCACGACTCTGGCCTCGATAGCGAGTATTTCAATACCCACCAAAGAGACTCTTACCCAGGCATCAACCACGACACCCTTGTCCAGGATTCGGTCAATCACCTCGACCAAACTGGAAGATCCAATCGCTTTTTCCATAGCCATATCTGTTCACCTCCCTTCTTTCTGGATTTTTTGCAGCGCAAGGATAGCGCTCCAAATGGGGTTGAAAAGACATTCTATAACAAAGCAAAAGCTGTGCCATAAAGAAGAGGAGGACTCTTTACTCACGGTAAGGTCAAAGTTAGGCTGATATTTCGGAATTCATTTTGAAAATAATCTTGATCCGAAAATCCCCCTGAGTCCCCCTTTTCCAAAGGGGGAAAACTCAGAATCTCCATTTGTAAAGGGAGATTTAGAGGGATTTTTCTAATCCCGCCACCGGCGGGACTTAAGGGGATTTTGACGGGGCCATGCTCTTTGCTTTCTGAAAGGGGCGATTTCATATTATGTTATAATTTCGAACTTAGAGAAGGTGAGGAGCAATCTTAATTTTGAAAGATTCTATGGTGAAGTTTCCATAATCTATGGAATATTTTCCATGGAATCAGTTCCATGTTTTATCTGGTATTCTTTGATTTTCGTTAGGAGAGTCTTGTAGTCAATTTTGAGCATCCTGGAGGCCTTGCTCTTATTCCCAGAACTCCTTAAAAGGGCGCTCTCGATCTCTCTCTTTTCTACGAAATACACTGCCTTCTTGGTTATTTCTTTCAAGGGCATCCTCTCTGTTCTCTCTTCAGGTACAACAAATTGAGAATTAGCAGATGGGCCATTGTCAAAGATGAGGTGAGAAGGCTCAACCAGGTTTTCTGCAAGCAGAACGGCCCGTTTGATAACGTTTTTTAGCTCCCTGACATTGCCCGGCCAGAAATGATTGACGAGCATTGCCAATGATTCTTTTGATAGGCCTTTGACGTCCTTCTGGAGATCCATGTTTCCTTCTTTAATGAATTCCGCCACTAAAAATGGGATGTCTTCTTTCCTTTTCCTTAAAGGGGGAAGTTCGATTTTGAATTCATTCAATCGGTAGTAGAGGTCAGGCCGGAATGCTTTTCCCTCCACCAACTGTAACAAGGGGACGTTGCTGGCAATGATGATCCTAACGTCGATAGTAAAACCGTGTTTACCTCCCAGTTTTTGAATCTTTCGCTCCTGGATCATTCGAAGAAGTTTGTTTTGAACGTGGTAAGGGAGATTACCGATCTCGTCTAAGAAGATCGTCCCTTTGTTGGCAAGTTCGAATTGCCCTTTCTTCTCTTTATCGGCTCCGGTGAACGCTCCTTTTTCATACCCGAAGAGTTCACTCTCGATCAACGTATCAGGAATGGCACCACAATCCACCGCTATAAATGGGCCATTCCTCCTTAAACTTGCCCTTTGGATAGCATTGGCAACGATCTCCTTTCCCGTTCCGCTTTCGCCTTCGATTAAGACTGTGAAATTGGTTGAGGCTACTTTGTTAATCCTGTCGGATACCTTTCTGATCTCCTGGCTCGTGCCCATAATTAGCTCCAAATCGAGCTCTTTTCTTAATTCGGTCTTCAGTTGGAGGACTTCTTGTGATAATTTCTGATTCTCAAGGGCTCTCCTAAACGTGAGACGCAAGCGTCCGTTTTCAAAAGGTTTAGTGAGATAATCGTAGGCACCCAATTTGATCGCCTCAACAGCAGATCCGATATTTCCATAAGCAGTCAATATGACGACTTGAATTTCTGGTTGGGTCTCTTTGATCTTTCTTAGCAAATCCATTCCGTCCATCTCCCCTGGAATCCTGAGGTCTAATGAGACCAAATCCGGGGGTGAATTCTTTTTTAAAAAAACCATTGCCTCCTTACAATTTCCAGCTTCATATAGGGTGTGGCCATCCTTCTTTAAAATATCGGTTAAGAGCCACCTCATGTCTTTCTCATCATCCACAATAAGAATGTTGCTCATACTATCTCCCACGGTCTTAAGAAATTGAATTGGTTGATCGGACGGGGAGAGTGATCGTCATTGTTGTTCCTTTTCCTTCCTCGCTTTCAGGAAGAATCTGACCATAGTGGTCAGTAACGATGCGGTGGACAATATAGAGCCCCAAACCCGTTCCTTTTTGTTTGGTGGTAAAATAGGGGTTGAAAATATTTGTCATGTGTTCTTTAGGAATCCCTTTCCCTGTATCTCTTATGATGATTTCGACCGTTTGGTCTTTGGAGCTATAATTTGTGATAATTGAGATAACACCGCCATTGCACATCGCCTGCCTTGAATTCATCAGGAGATTGAAGAAAGCGTGTTTCAACGATTCTTTATCGCAGAGAATTTCAGGAAGGTACCTGTCAAATCGTCTTAAAACTCTTATTTTACTCTTCGAAAAATCAACCTTTAATAATCTATAAATTTCGATTAGTATTTTATTAATATCATTCTTTCCGAATTCAAGTTGCCTGGGTTTGGCAAAGGCGAGTAGATCAGAAATGATCTTGTTCGCATTCTGAACGTTTCGATAGATGATTCTAAAATATCTTTTCAGCCCATCCGCCTCG
>CAZEKS010000468.1:0-2579 GCA_964512795.1 uncultured Syntrophaceae bacterium | reverse complement strand
GCTCTGCAGTCCCGCTATAGCAGGATTACATTCCAAATAATTCCGGCGGGGTTTAATGCCTTCCTGGAATTTCTAACGGGGCTTACTCAAGGATCTCCAGATTGGCATACCTCACTTTCAATCGTTTGGCTCCTATATTCTGAAAGAAGATCGTTGCTTTTTGATTCTCCTCCATTCCTTCCACGGATTTAACCCTTCCCTCGCCAAACTTTGGATGCCTCACTCGCATCCCTATTTTGAGTGGAAAAAACCCATTAGGACTCAGACCGACTCTACCCTCTTCTGGAAAGGGAATTTCTTGCGACAGGTCATCCGCCATAACCCCGGTCTGATGAGGATCGTCTCTCCATGGAGTTTCCTGCGAAAATAAACTCTCCACCCTCCCCCTCTTCTTTTCCTCGAATTGTATCGATCCCGTAGGGAGCTCATCAAGAAAACGTGAGGGAAGATTGGCCCGCCCCGCACCAAAGGTGGATCGTTCTTCTGCCCGTGAAAGAAAGAGCCGCTCCTTCGCACGCGTCATCCCTACATAGAAGAGCCTCCTCTCCTCTTCCATATCTTCAATCTCCTCACCCCGCCGGTAGTGAGGAAGAAGCCCCTCTTCTATTCCAACGATAAAAACCACAGGAAACTCCAATCCTTTTGCACAATGAAGGGTCATCAGAGAAACCCGGTTCCCTTTATTCTCATAAAGATCCACATCCGTTACCAACGAAACCTTGTCCAAAAAGCTTTCCAATGAAACCTTCTCTTCTCCTCGCTCAAGGCCCATCATCACGTTGATGAGTTCATCGATGTTCTCCATCTTTGAAAAAGCTTCATCCGTTCCTTCCTCTTTCAATCGTTGAAGGTATTCTGTCTTGGCGAGAAGGGCTAAGGTGAGTTGGCTGAGGGTAAGGGATTCTGCATCTTTCCGGAACTCCTCTATCCATTGGATAAATTCTTTTATCTTCGCCTTAACAGCAGGGGTCAACCACTCTTCCCCGATCGATTGCTTCAACCCTTCATAAAGGGGAAGCCCTTTCTCTCTGGAAAAGGCCTCTATCTTCTCGATTGTTTTCTCTCCGACCCCCCGTGAAGGGACATTGATGATCCTTTTCAGACTGAGACCATCGGAGGGATTATCCACCAACTTCAGGTAGGCCATGACATCCTTAATCTCTTTCCGTTCATAAAACTTCATCCCTCCTACCACTGTATAAGGAATCCGGTTCTTGACCAGCTCATCTTCAATGGCACGAGATTGGGCATTGATCCGGTAGAAGACAGCCATGTCACGATAAGACCTGACCGATTTCCCCGTGGAGAGTTGTTCCACGATTTTATTGACGACGAAACGAGCCTCGTCCTCTTCATCCTCAGCTACATAAAAGGTGAGACATTCCCCTTCAGGATTCTCCGTCCAGAGTTTCTTCGTTTTTCGGTAGCGATTTTTCCGCACCACATGGCTGGCAGCCTCGAGGATGTTCTGCGTCGAGCGATAATTCTGTTCCAGGGTGATAACGTTCGCCTCTGGAAAATCCTTCTCAAAGTTCAAAATATTTCCAACCTCTGCTCCTCTCCAGCGGTAAATGGACTGGTCATCGTCTCCGACCACGCAGATGTTGTGATGCGTTTCGACCATCTGTCTGATGAGTTGATATTGGATTAGGTTGGTATCTTGAAATTCATCCACCATCACATAGCGGCAGAGTCCCTGATAAGACCTGAGAACCTCCGGAAAACGCTTAAAGAGAATCGTCGCAAAGATAAGTAGGTCTCCAAAGTCCAGGGCATTGTTTCGCCGGAGATCCTCCTGATAGCGCTGATAAACCACTGCCAGCCTCTTCTGGAAGATATTATAGGGATTAGGAGAATATTGGTCCGGCGTAACCCCTTCATTCTTCAATTGCTCAAGTCCTGATTGAATGGCCCTGGGAGGAAACATCTTGAAGTCAAGGTTCAATTCCTTCATAATCGTTTTGAGGTGTCGCTCCTGATCCTGAGCATCATAAATGACAAAATTTCTTTTGAAGCCAAGACGCTCAATATGCTGCCTTAGGATGCGGGCGCAGGCCGAATGAAACGTCGAGACCCAGGTCCCTCTTGCCGATATTCCGAGAAGCCTCTCCACCCTCTCCCGCATCTCATCGGCTGCCTTATTGGTAAAGGTGACCGCAAAGATGTTCCAGGGTTGCACCCCTTTTTCTTGAATGAGATAGGCAATCCGGTAGGTCAGGACTCTGGTCTTTCCGCTCCCCGCACCCGCAAAAACCAGGAGTGGTCCCTCGGTTTCCAGAACCGCTTTCTGTTGGACAGGATTGAGATCGTTGAGAAAAGACATGATTACTCAATTGTAAGTTTCAGATTTCAAATTGCAAATTGAAAAGTGAGATGGAAACAAATAGGTAATGATTCAAGCCGACATTTGGCCCTCACCCTTCCCCTCTCCCCCCAGGGGAGAGGGGAAGGGTGAGGGGTGCAATTGATAGTGATCTTTCCATGCTATTCCACGGTCACGCTCTTGGCCAGGTTTCTCGGCTGATCCACATCCGTGCCTTTGAAGTCAGCCATATAGTAGGCCAGGAGTTGAAGAGGAA
>CAZEKS010000467.1:0-2581 GCA_964512795.1 uncultured Syntrophaceae bacterium | reverse complement strand
TCGGGGGTCACTTGACCCTTCCCAAGCATGAGATCGTTGATTGTGGCGCATTCTAGGGGGTCACTTTTTTATGCATCTCGCCCAAGAATCTGCTTGGGGACTTTTCCTACAGCCTCAACGACCAAGCTCACCTGCCGTTATGGGGCGCAGCGGAATAGTGGTCAGGTGAGTGACTTGTTAGCTGCTGTTATGCTGCTTTGTGCTTTGCAATTAGCTCACGTATTGCCGGCACTATCTCTGTTGGAACTTCTATGACCGTTTGGCCCGATGTTTCAAAGGCTGCCTCATCTTCAGCAACAGCTTCTTCTTCAGACTGAGATTCATAGTGGGCTAACACTCTTTTCACACGTTCAGCATCCCATCCTGGTGGAAATTCACTTTGTTTCATTTTTTCTTTCTCCTCCTGCGGCGGCGATATGCAATTAATGGTTTGCCTCTAAGCTCATAGGCTGTGATTACAAAAACACTATTCGGGGCTGGATCAGGAACATAGATTACCCTGAGATAGCGTCCACCTGAAGTTCGTCCAATTGCGACCGTGAACCTTCCCGACCCGGTCGATCTTCTCCGGGGTTGGCAAGAACTTCCTCCACCTCTGTTTCATCAACATCATGCCCGTAAAGATGTGGTAGTTCTGTCTCCGGATCAATGTAATAACGGATATTCAATTATACCACCTTTTCTGTTATCGTTTAACCGGCTAACAATAATTGGATTGCGGACTGTAATTTCCTAAAATCTTATACTCACCAATTGATTTAGTCAAACAAATTTCCAGGGATTTACAAGATCTTCACAGGGGATCAAATTTCCATTTATTTATGTCATTTCAATTAGTTGGTCTTTTAAATATCGCTATGTACAACCTTTAGGAGAGGGAGGCTGACTTGTTTGACATGGAAACATGTGATATATTCTGCCCATACCAAAAGGGAGGTCTTCTATGCCCGGATCAATCGTTATTGTCAGCTCGTTGGATACCAAAGGAGAAGAAGTCAAGTTCCTAAAAAATCTAATTGAGAAGAGAGGCCATAAAACCCTACTTCTTGATATGAGCATGCACGGCGAACCTCAAATCCCAGCGGATATTCCATGTGAAGAGGTTGCAAGGGCTATGGGAACAAGCATCCAGGAAATCAGGACTTCAACCAAAAGCCGATCTGAATTAACCTCCATCATGATTGAGGGTGCCATTAAGAAAGTTATCGAACTTCATCAGACAGGGAGGCTGGATGGTATCGTTGGCGTAGGGGGCGTTAGCAACACAGCCATGGGAACCGATGTGATGAAAGCGCTACCCTTCGGGGTACCGAAGCTTATGGTGTCGAGTGGTGCCGCCATGCCAAGTTACGCCGGCGGCTTCTTCGGCTCCTCGGACATCGCCATCCTATCGTCGGTGGTGGATATGGTTGGCCTCCACGAACTCAGCAAGAGCGTGCTGACAAGAGCAGCCGGTGCCATTTGCGGCATGGTAGAGAGTGGTGCCCGTGCAGTTTTCGATTCACTTAAACGGAAGGATAAGCCCCTCATCGCATTGACACAATTTCAGTACTCTGGGGTATGCTGTGAGCTTATCAGACAATCTCTTGAAGAAAAGGGGTATACCGTTATTCCTTGTCATGCAGATGGTGTGGGTGACAGAGCAATGGAGAAACTATTGGATCAGGGAATCTTTGACGGAGTTGTAGACATTGTACCCAGTGGGTTGAGTGAACAGCTATTGGGCGGCAACCGTGCCGCTGGATTAGACAGACTTGAGGCTGCAGGGAAAAGAGGGATCCCTCAAGTTTTTACTCCTTGTGGTTTTGATATGATCAGTTGTGGGCCCCTGTCGAGAAAAGACAGGGGAGATCCGTTGTGGATCTCCCGAAACTTAGCTTCTCGAAATTACTACGTTCAGGACTCTTATCGGGTGCAGGCCAAGACCAACGTGGAAGAGATGAGGCTGGTAGCGAAAGCCGCCGCTGAGAAGCTGAACAGGGCAAAGGGCCCGGTGAAATTCTTAATCCCCTTAAGAGGCTGGTCATCACTGAGTGTCCAAGGTCAACCCCTTTGTGATCCTGATGCCAACAGGCTTTTTGTGGAGGAGCTAAGGAGACAGTTCAAGCCTGAGATTGAGGTCAAAGAGCTTGACATGCATCTGAATTCCCCGGAATTTGCGAAAGCGGTGGTTGAAGCTTTCGAGGAAATGATGAAAGAGAAGGTTGAAAAATATTGAGGATAGGAGATCGATGAAAAAATACCTGCTCATCATTACAACCTTAGATACAAAGGGAAGGGAAGCAGCCTATGTGAAGGATTGCGTAAAAAGACTCGGTATCCATCCTATCCTTATGGACGTAGGTACCCTGGGGGAGCCCTTAACCAAGCCTGATATCACGCGGGCCGAGGTGGTGGAAGCTGCCGGGTATCGTTTGGAGCATTTAATCAATGAAAAAAATCGTTCCTCCGCTTTTAAAGCCGTTCAAGAAGGCGGCGCTATCCTGGCAAGACATCTCTTTGAAAAAGGAACCCTCGATGGGGTTTTTGGGATGGGGGGTGGAACAGGCACAGCCATTGTTACTTATATTATGCGTTCCCT
>CAZEKS010000466.1:0-2582 GCA_964512795.1 uncultured Syntrophaceae bacterium | reverse complement strand
CACATCGATGAGAAAGAGTTAAGCAAGATGAAAGGTTAAGGTTGAGGTTGGGATATATAACGAACAAAAGAACAACTCTAAAATTCTTATAGGAAGGAGAAGAAAGTCATGCGACGGACAGTTGTAATCACCATCCTAATGGTTTTTTTAACCCTAAGTATTGCCCGGATTGATTCAGGAATCTGCCAGGATAAACAAGTTGTCCTGAAGCTTGGTCATGCTGTTGCTCCAGAACATCCCTATCATCTCGGGGCTGTCAAATACTCAGAACTGGTTGCCCAGAGAACCAAAAACAAGGTGAAGATCGACGTCTACCCTTCTACTCAGCTGGGTAACGAGCGAGACATGGTTGAGGGGCTCCAGCTTGGAACCATCGATCTAGTGGTAACCTCAACGGGTCCATTAGGCGGGTTTGTTCCTAAGATGTTCATCGTGGATTTGCCCTTCCTCTTTAGAGACCGTGAGCATGCCTATAAGGTGCTTGATGGTCCCATTGGGAGAGATCTCCTCGACGCTTTCGCCGCTAAAGGCATTAAGGGCCTTGCTTTCTGGGAAAATGGGTTCCGACAGATCACCAATAATGTGAGGCCGATTGAGAAACCTGAGGACCTGAAAGGGATTAAAATTCGAACGATGGAGAACAAAGTCCACCTCGCTTCCTTCAGGGCTTTTGGAGCAAGCCCCACTCCAATGGCATGGAGTGAGGTTTACACAGCACTCCAGCAAAAAACGATCGATGCCCAGGAAAACCCGATTGCCATCATCTATCATCAAAAAATCGCTGAGGTCCAGAAGCATCTTACCCTGACAGGCCACTTCTATTCTCCCACACCTCTCCTCATGAGTTTAAAAGCTTTCAATGCTTTGCCAAAAGATTTCCAGAAGATTATTATGGATACAGCCATTGAATGTGCCACTTATGAGCGCAACCTACTTCGCGACTCCGAGGCCAAGCAAATCGCCGAACTCAAGGCAAAAGGAATGCAGGTGACCACTCCGAATAAGAAGTCTTTCCAGGATGCAGCCGTATCGGTTTACAAGGAGTTTGAATCTCAGTTCGGAAAAGAGACGATTGATAAGATCATTGCCACCAAATAAATTTTTCCCTCATACCCTCTCCCTTTGACGGGAGAGGGCGGGGCGTGAGCATAAGCAATTCCCCTTCACCCCATCCCTCTCCCTTTGGGGGAGGGGAAATTTCTTGTGCTTGATTCTTTGTGGGAACGATGAATACTTTTTTGCGTGCCCTGACGAGGTTCGACAATCTCCTCGCCAAAGCTGAGGCTGCAGTTCTCATCACTCTCGTTGCGGTCATGACCGTCGTCGTCTTTCTTCAGGTAGTCTATCGGTATGTCCTGACCCAACCCCTTCACTGGTCCGAAGAGCTCGCCCGTTACCTCTTTGTCTGGCTTTCGATCCTTGGAGCTACCCTTGGACTTCAAAAACGTGGTCATTTTGGACTGGATTTCTTCTATCGTGTGTTTCCTGATAAGGGAAGACGATTTCTTCAATTCTTGATTTATCTTCTCATGGGAGGTGTTATCCTCGTCATCCTCGTTCAGGGAATCAAGCTTGTGCAAGTTACCATGCTACAAGAGTCTCCAGCCATGGGGATTTCAATGGGTTGGGCTTATGCCTGCCTCCCTGTAGCGGCAGCCCTCATGACCATCCATCTCCTCGTCATTTTTATTAAAGACACCGAAAAAACGGGGAGGAAATTCTAAATTCGAAGCACGAAATCAAGAATTTCGTCAGAGTGTGAGGCGCAAGCCGTAAGTGGGGTTACCTCCTACCACTAACACCTCACTCCTTGGGAATTAGGACTTCGATATTCGCCTGCCTGCCGTAGGCAGGGATTTCGAATTTTTCGGTCACAGATGGGTCTTATTCTTAGTCTTGCTTTTATTGTTTTTATTGCCATCAATGTACCCATTGCCTTCAGCATGGGGCTTGCCTCGATCCTTGGCCTCCTGATGAAAGGAAGTATCCCCCTCGTCATCGTGCCACAAAAAATCTTCACGGGCTGCGACTCCTTCCCACTTTTAGCTGTACCTTTTTTCATTCTTGCAGGAGCGTTGATGGATACAGGGGGGATTTCGATGAGACTTGTCAATCTGGCCCGTGCTCTGGTTGGCCATCTCAGGAATGGTTTGGGAATGGTTTCCACCGTATCGGAAATCTTTTTTTCCGGTATCTCTGGATCCACGGCAGCTGATACAGCAGCCATTGGCTCCATTATGATTCCTGCTATGAACCAGGCCGGCTACAGTCCGGCACGGGCAACAGCCATCGTCTGTGCGGCCTGTGGTATGGGGATTCTCGTTCCCCCATGTATCGCCATGGTGGTGTATTGAGGGGTTGCCAATACTTCCATCTGAGCCCTATTTGCGGGCGGATTTCTTCCTGCATTGGTCATGGCGTCGATATTGATGATTCAACTCAACATTCAGGCACGTCGAGCGGGTATTGCACCGCGCCCATGGGAAGGGATTAAACCCCTTATCAAATGTTTCAAAGAATCGCTCCTTGCTCTTTTGATGCCCGTCATCATCTTTGGCGGCATCCTCGGTGGCATCTGTACT
>CAZEKS010000465.1:0-2587 GCA_964512795.1 uncultured Syntrophaceae bacterium | reverse complement strand
CTTAATTAATAAATATTCAGAGTAATCCACTGGTGGACTATCTGAACTATCAGAGGCAGGGTCAGAAATGGCCCTGCCTTTTTTATTGCTGCTTTCTGTCCGTAATCCTCGATTCCTGAATATGATTCCCAGCAATGACTTGTAGGTGGAACCTGCAACCCAGTTTTCCGCCTCTTCCTTCCTGCAACTCACACTCGACTAAAATCTAAAAGTGGCGTACATTTGATCTATAATTGATGATTAAAATGGACCGAAACAGGCGACCTCCTCACCGTGTTACGCTCCGACTGTAGGAACGGTTAATGGCGAAGAACCCCGTACTAAATTTCCTCGAAGAGCGCTTTCGACAACGCAACCCTTGGTCACCAATGATTATCGGAGACACCCCCCCCAAGGCGTTCTAATACCCGCATAGTCCAACCACCATTCTCATTTTTGGGTGGAAACTTTACCGACGATCAGGGAATTCTGGATACCATTCATGGTTGGCCACATGCCAACGACGTTCTCGTTGATTCAAGCCTTTTCTCACCGGCCCGTACGGAGTTAATTCACAAGCTTCTACTCGACCGTTCGGTGCTTCTAATTCCTAAAGTTCAGGCTGAGCTCAAGGCACTGAAGTCAAAGGCGCGTAGCCAAACCTTACGCGAGCTGGCCTCGATCGTTTTTGATACAACAGGCGAATTCAATCGGCGTCTTGAGTGTGCATCGACGGAATGGATGCGTGGCTACGCGTATCCCATCATTAGGTATCTCAACCTACTCCACATGCGCCGCCGCGCCCTTGAAAAGCCACTTGATGAGTTTGAGAAATCCAAGGGACGACGTGCCGCGGGTAAAGACCTAAGTAGATTGCAACGCCAGCTCCTCTCTGAAGGCATTGGCCAGAGAACTTTAAGTCTCGCAAGAAAGGGCGATCCTCGGAAAAGTTATACCGACGAATTTTTGTCAATAGAGGCCGTGCTCCGGCCCATCCTGTCGGGTCGAGATTGTTTTCTACTGACTGCCGATAGAGACGTCTTTGAACAGACATTTCGTTTCACCCAACTCCTTTTTGATGACTACGGGTCGTTCCTTATAGCGCAAGACTTTATGCGGAATCCTGACCGTTACACACACCGGCATGAAATCAGTACTCCCCTGATGGAGCCCGGAGCGATCGCAATCGGCCGAGTGAACGACCCAGACTATCTTTTGCCGAGAATCTTCCGTACATGCGCAATTTTCGTGATCGATGTCGGAACCCGAGAATCCTTCTCTTGGGTTTGTATCCGTGAGATCGAACAAATGCTAAACTTTCAGAGTCGAAGTGCTGACGGTCGGATTGCTGATGGTGGGAATGGCATGAACGTACACATTTGCTTTCCAACTGCTAACTGCCGACACGCTCAAGCGCATTTTGTAATAGGCAAGGACCAATTGCATAAGGCACAGATCGGTCCCATTCCAATATCACGTTTCGACATCTTTAGAGCCTTATCAGATGACCCGCTAAGTCAGACTGTGGAGCGCCGCATTTGGATTCCCGGACGCCTCAGGACATAAAGCAGCCTAATATTCAATTGTCAAAGAGCAAGAAAGTTCTCATACCCAAGTTTTCGTTGATCAAACTTCCTTGATGAATCCCTCCTCTCTCCCAGTACGGGCACAGGATGACAGCAAACAAGAGAAAAAGACCTATCACATAGAAACCCACGTCTTAACCCCTCGCCGTCAATGTATCAGAATCCCCCTCATGCCATCGAGGAGTATTTAGACAAAAGTGTCAGAAAGTGCGTCAGAATTTGGGCTTTGAAAGCCTAATTAAGAACCCTGAAATAGGGAAGTAAAGAGACCTGTTAGCAAGGAAGATGAAAAGAAAACAGCCGCTTAAAGGATTAGCAAGAAAAGGGGATAGGTAGCTAATTGAAATTGGTATCGAAATTGCTTCCTTCTTAGATGAATAGGTACGAGCAGATTTTAATGGGGCCTCAAGAAGGAGGTGAGCTTAATTGAGAAAAACAGCAATTTTGTCAATGATTGTATTTGGCTTATTTCTGTATTCTGAATTGGCACAGGCAGAGATTTACAAATGGGTAGACGAAAAAGGAACTGTCCATTTTACGGAAGACCCTGCAACGATACCGGAAACATATCGCAATAAGACTGAAAGCAGAACCACGGAAGAAGATTTGATGAGTCCAGAAGAAAGAATGAGGGTAAAACGAGAACGTGAAGAACAAGAAAGGGGGAAGCGATTCAAGAAAGAGATTATCGAAACGTCGGAAAAGACCAAAGAAAAAACCCAAGGGCCAAGGGGAGAGTGTGAGATCATTGGCTTTTCGCAATATGAAGTAAATTTGGGAAGAGGAACAGTATCGGAACGCGGAACAATATATCTTTCAGGGAATTATGGGGATTACCACGGCACCAGAACTTACAATGAGTCTAAAGAGACTTGTGTAAACATAACCATCCAGAATAATGACCGGGAAACGAAGGAAATTACTGAAAACAATGTTGTTGCTATCACCGCCAAGAGAATAGGGACGCGGGACAGGTTCACCCCTAAGCCATTTAGTATGCAGGTTCGGCCAGGAGAAACTTC
>CAZEKS010000464.1:0-2589 GCA_964512795.1 uncultured Syntrophaceae bacterium | reverse complement strand
TTACCGGGATTGATCTTGACACCTACCATTGCCAAGATGGCTGAAAAATATCAAAACATGATCATTGAAAATACCCCTTTAAAACGAATGGGCAAACCTGAAGAAGTGGCCAATGTGGTGGCTTTTTTGGCATCGGATGAGGCGAGTTTCATAACCGGAGCTGCAGTGGAGGTCTCCGGCGGGTGGAATATGTAGATTTCAAATCACGAATTTACGAAATTTAGCATTTGGGTTTAAAGGAGTGTAGACCTATGAATGATATCGAACAACAGAGAGAACGTTGGAGAACAAAAGCCAGAGAAGTCGCCAAGAATATTGTCGCCCCGCGGGCAGCAGAGATCGATGCCGAGGGCGAATTTGCTTGGGATCTTGCCGAGGTGTATTCCAAGTATGGTTTTTTAAGCCTCCTCATCCCGAAGGAGTATGGAGGAATGGATACAGATATTACTTCTTTCTGTATAGTTGTTGAAGAGATTGCTAATATTTGTGCCTCTTCTGCCCTGCTTGTGATTGTTCAAGCGGTAGGGACGATGCCTGTTGTCTTAGGAGGGACAAACGAACTGAAGGGGAGAGTATTACCCAAGTTGGCTAAAGAGAAAGGTCTGATTTGTTTTTGTTTGACCGAACCTGAGTCAGGTTCGGATGCGGCTTCCGTCCGAACCAAAGCTGTATTAAAAGGTGACCAATATGTGATCAACGGAAGGAAATGTTTCATTACAAACGGTGGAGTAGCTGATTTCTATACTGTCTTCGCCAACACTCAACCTGGTAAAAGAATAGAAGGGATTACAGGCTTTGTGATCGAAAAGGGAACCCCTGGTCTTGCTGTTGGAAAAACTGAGGAGAAGATGGGGATTCGAGGATCGAATACAACAGAGGTGATTTTAGAAGATGTAAAGGTACCGATCTCTCAACGTATCGGTGATGAAAGTGGAGGCTGGTGGCAAATGATGAGGACGCTGAATCGATCCAGGCCGGCCATTGGTGCCCAGGCCGTAGGTTTGGCCCAGGGCGCTTTGGACTATCTTGTCCACTTCATTAAGGGAAAGGGTGGGGCTAAGGAGAAGGAAAATAGCTTGGGAGTTCAATGCATGTTGGCGGATATGGCTGTGGAGATTGAGGCGGCTCGAGCTTTGGTTTATAAATCAGCGAATATGATAGATGAAAAGGTGAAGGGCACTCCGATCCAGATGTTCTCCGCCATGTCCAAATACTTCGCTTCTGATGTGGCCATGAAAGTGACGACCAATGCAGTCCAGATCTTGCAATGGCAAGGTCTTACCAGAAATCATCCGGTGGAAAGGATGATGAGAGATGCGAAGGTCATCCAGATTTTTGAAGGGACGAATCAAATCCAGAGGATGGTGGTGGCCCATACGCTGTTGAAATCGAAATAGGCGCTTGTCTATTCGTTTATTTAAAATCAACGCTGCAATTGATTCTAAATAAGAAATTCGAAATCCAAACCAATATTGAAATCGAAATATCAAATTACCCAAACAATATTTTTTTGCTCATGAATCTTGGATTTTATCGTTTGGATTTGTTTAGAAATTAGCCTGCCTGCCGCAGGTAGGGATTTCGGGTTTAGATATTGCCCAAGGATAACCACTGCTGAGCAGAAGTCCAAAATGGAGGCTGCTATGCTTACACCGAGCGAGCGAGAAAGGTATGATCGACAAATCATGATCGGGGAGATTGGACAAGAAGGGCAGGTAAAGCTCAAAAGGGCACGGGTGGTCATTGCGGGTGCCGGAGGGCTCGGTTCCCCGATCGCCATCTACCTGACAGCTGCCGGAATAGGAACGATTCGGGTGATCGATCATGACCAGGTGGCACTCAGTAATTTGAACAGGCAGATCTTGCACTGGGAAGAAGATGTCGGCAGAAAAAAGGTTGACTCTGCTAGAACGAAATTGAGAAGCCTGAACTCGACGGTGGAGATCCAAGCGATCGCAGAGACCATCACGGAGGAGAATGTCTCCGAGCTTGTGAATGGCTGTGACGCCATCGTCGATGCGATGGACAACTTACCGACTCGCTACATCTTGAATCGTTGTGCTATTGAGAAGAATATTCCATTCTTTCATGGCGCAGTGAATGGCTTTGAGGGAAGAGTCATGACCGTTATTCCCGGAGAAACAGCCTGCCTCAGGTGTATGTACCGAGGTCTCGTGCCGCAAGAGAAGTTTCCGGTGATTGGCGTTGTTCCAGCCGTCATAGGCAGTATTCAGGCGACGGAGGTGATCAAGTATCTCGTGGGGATTGGTAAACTGCTGACCAATCGGTTATTAATATATGACGGGTTGAAGGTGACTTTCAGCGAATTTAGACTCAACAAAAACCCAAATTGTGATCATTGCGGATCTTTAGCGGGAAAGGAGTAAGACATGGTTGTCAAAGTACACATTCATACCACGCATCGGCAATTTACCAACGGCTCAGATGTGGTGGCCGTAGAGGGGAATATGGTGGGTGAATGTCTGAACCATCTCATCAAGCAGTTCCCGGGGATGGAAAAAGCGCTGTTTGCGAAAAAAGATAAACTGCTCAACAACGTTGAAGTCTATCTAAATCATGCCAGCGCGT
>CAZEKS010000463.1:0-2589 GCA_964512795.1 uncultured Syntrophaceae bacterium | reverse complement strand
AGACGTGGACATGATCGCCGATATTGATTCCCAAGTGGACGGCCCTCACCGGAGGAATGAAATTGGCTGTTGGGACATAAGGGGCTTCTCGAATATATTTTGGATCAAGTCCCAAAAGGAGTTGGGTCATCGTGGTATTGCCAGCAATGACCAGGTGAGAGATCAGGGATCGATCGATTTTGCTCATTTGGAGCAATTCTTGGATAATTTTGTTGATGGTGGAAACAACCACTTCCTGTAATTTTTTCAGTCCTCCAGGTTTTTGGGAATAGACAATGCGTGTGATGACATCCTCTCCATAACTGATCTGTGGGTTGTAATCCGAGGCTTCAGCTAAAGCGAAGAGGGTGGACCCATCACATATGCCACCTGGACAGGCATAGACCACGCATCCATTGAGATCGAGGAGTTGGCCAAAGATGGTCGTGGTTCCAATGTCCAAAACGATCGAATAGTTTTGATGGGTGTTGTCTCCAGGCTCCACATTGACCAGTTTGTAGCCCTTTTTCGTTAGAACCAGCGTAGCCGTGACCTTCCAATCCGATTCTCGAAGGATGCGACTCAACTTCATGATCACACGGAAGTCAGCAGAGACCCCTTCAATGCCGTGCTGTCGATCCAGCGCATTAATCAGACGGGTGAGATCGCTCACGTTATCCTTAAGAGTGGGAGGGTCGAGTTGGACATATCTTTTGAATACCGATGGATCTACATCCCACCCTTTAACCAGTTGGTAGATATCCTGAGGAGAGAGGAGGTATTTATGAGCCCCTCGATCACCTTTGAGGGCAAGGACAGATCTGTCAACCTGTGATTCAATGGGGATCTCAACATCGATATCATCCCGAATTGGTGTCAGACAGGCAAGACGAAATCCTTGATCATACTCCCACTGGGTGAGTTTTGGATGTTTTGGAGAATCAACCACTCCCTTTAGGATTCTGACTTTGCACTTTCCACAGGTTGCACTTCCACCACAGGAGGCATTGATATGAATTCCCGCTTCCATAGCGACTTGAAGGAGGTTCTCCTCCTCATCCACTGAAATCCTTCTTTCACTGGGTAGGAAAGTTACATTATGCTTCGGCATGAATAAATTTATTATAACTCAGTCCCGCCTCGATTTCGATAGAGGCGGGACTGAAAATTTTGCAAAACCAGGCAATCCTTACGTCTCCTTCACTCTCGAACAATGAAAATTTTCCTGGTTTATAGGCTAAGGTTACGGTTACGAAGCCCGCCCTGTACCTAATATGGTGCAGGGCCCGTTTGGTTTAAGGTTAAACGAAAAATTGTTTATCGGTGACGATGCTCGTATCGAAGCAAGAAACTCGAAAATAGAAGCTCGACTATCCAGCGTCTGAAAACGAGATTCGATACGAGCTTCGACAACGATAACCGTTAAAGATTTTATGCATCCAGACTATAACCCTTTGACGAAACGGGCATCTTTACCGTTACCATGAGACAAAACCATCCTTGAGCGATTAGGAACAAAGTCTCTTTCTTAGAAGAGCCCCGTAACCTTGCCGGTATTCACATCGACATCAACCCTTCGGTAGGCTGGATCAGAACTGGTTCCTGGCATCAGGCTAATGGTTCCGGTCATTGGGCAAAGAAACTTTGCACCGGCAAAAATTAAGACGTCGCGAACCGGCAATATCCAACCTTTGGGCACTCCCTTGCGGGTTGGATCATGAGTCAGGCTCAGGTGGGTTTTGACCATCATGGTATTGAAATCCTTCATTGCAGGATCAGCCTCAAAGCGTTTGGCCTTGGCTTCGGCTTCTGGAGTCCAGGAAACACCATCGGCTCCATAGACCTCTTTGGCGATTGTCTCGACCCGTTGTCTGAGGGGCATCTCGAGCGGGTAAAGAAACTTGAGATTGGGTTTATCTTTGGAGGCCTCCATGACCACATCGGCCAGCTCAAGAGCTCCATCGCCTCCTTTGAGCCAGTGCTCCGAGAGGGCGCAACGGGCACCCGCCTGTTCTGCAAATTTTCGGACCATTGCAATTTCGTCCTTTGTATCGGTGTGAAAGGCATTGATACAGACGACCGGACTGATTCCTGATTTCCTGATCACCCCGATAAGGTGCGTCATATTGACGATCCCTTTCTCCAGAAGAGCCAGGTTTTCCTTCGTGTAGTCGTCAGGGAGAGGTCGGCCTGCCACGACTGCTGGACCACCTCCATGCATCTTCAGAGCCCTGATTGTAGCAGTCAATATTGAAACATTGGGAATAAGACCGCTCAACCTGGATTTCACATTCCAGAACTTCTCAAAGCCTATGTCAGCGGCAAAACCGCTTTCAGTGATGTGGTAATCGAACATCTTGAGGCCAATGCGGTCACCAATGATGGATGATTGACCCACAGCAATGTTCGCAAAGGGACCGGCATGGACCAGGCAGGGCTGGTATTCAGTGGTCATCATCAACGTGGGATTAATGGTATTTCTCATCCATGCACACATCGCTCCTGCCACTTCGAGGTCTGTAGTGGTTACGGGTTTGCCTTTCTTGTCATAGGCTACGATAATTTTGCCCAGCCTCTCCCTGAGGTCTTTTAAATCTCGGACGATGGAGA
>CAZEKS010000462.1:0-2592 GCA_964512795.1 uncultured Syntrophaceae bacterium | reverse complement strand
AGTTCCTTCTGGCTTCTCCAATGCCAGGTCTTTCAATCTTAATCACCTCAGCACCGGCATTTGCCAACCATAACGTACAGTCAGGTCCTGCTACGTATTGTTCCAACCCAAGTACCCTAAAACCCTCTAATGGATAGGATATTTTCATATCCACCTCCTGTCCTTATAAAAATTTCCTATGGCTCGTCATTCCTGCGGAAGCAGGAATCCAGGATTTTTTCTTGTGGGTTCTGGATTCCCGTTTTCACGGGAATGACACGATAGAGCATTTTTAAAAGAGCTAAAGTGTTACCAAAATTTTTAACTTATAAAAAATTACCGCTCTGCTTCAAAAGTGGTTTTTCACACTCCGGGAATAGAGCGGTAATTTTGTATCATCCATGAACAGGAAAGAAATTATTTATGGCCGTATAAGACCTTCCACCCATCTGAGTGCGAGATGGCTTTTGGTTCACAGACTCCGACACAGGGTGCTGGTTCTGTACCGTAACCAGGCCGACAGGGAGCGCAGCTATATCTGACTTTCTTTCGCTCCTCATGCTTCACAAAAACCACAGGTTCTTCGCGGAAGATGTCAATCTCATCCGGCCCCACCTCAAGGATTTTTGCCGGACAAACCTCTTGACACTTACCACATCCATTGCATTTGTCCGTGTCGATGGTGACATACCAATCGCCGGACCCGTCTTTAAAACCATAATTGGCAATCATTGTATTTGCCTTTCTTTCCCCCCTCACTCTATCCATCTTTCCCCTTGGGGGAGAGGGGAATAAGGGATTAGGCTTTTCTTGCACTCTTTGCTTTGCCCATCTTCAACAGAGCATTTCCGAAAAGAGCGGCTCCAATGCCGCCAGCGAGCTGCGTGTCAAAGGGATAACCGCGATCGATATACTCTTTTTTGTTCCAGACGAGGTCGGCAGTTTTAATGCTTAATTCTTTTTCTAGCCTTTTCACAACGCCTTCATTTTTGGCAATACCACCGGTGATGACAAACTTTTCCTTTATACCCAGACGATTGAGCAGTTCCATGATCCGGTGGGCCATGGCGGAGCAGTAAGCAGCCATGATATCATTTTCAGGCATTCCCGACTCTAATAAACCTACCACCTCGCTCTTGGCGAATACCACACAAGTACTGCTGATCATGGGAGGCTCTTTCTGGATCTGGAAAGAGCGCTTTCCGATATCCCAAACGGGTACTCTGATCAGGTCCGCAAAGACTTCCATGCCACGGCCGGTTCCTGCAGCACACTTGTCATTCATCATAAAATTGAGAACCTTTCCTCGATCGTCCACATTGATTGCTTTGCAGTCCTGTCCTCCCATATCCATGACCGTCCTAACTTCTGGGCCGTACATGAAGTTAGCTCCCCGGGCATGGCAGGAGATTTCGGTAATGGACTGCTGGGCCATGGGGACGTTGACCCTTCCGTAGCCTGTCCCGATGCAGTAATCGATGTTCTCAATCTTCATATCGGTTTTTTCCAACGCAAAGCCCATGCCTTTTCTGGCACTGTTTGGACTGTCTGAGCCGGTCCGCGTGCTGCCATAGGCATAAAATTCACCATCCACCATAATGACAGCTTGAGTGCTCACCGACCCGACATCCACTCCAGCTGTGATCACCTTACCTTTTTTCCAATCTATATCCGGGTTGACCCAGTTCGTTTCAGGCCATCTCCAAAACTCTTGGGTTTTTACTTCCTCTGCCATTTTCTCCTCCATCCTTATTTCAGGCGATTAAGTTATCTTAAGCTATTAACCTTTCCCTGCTGTGACGGTCTCTTTTTCTAGGACCTTTGCCTTGACTTCTTCTGTCATGACCCCGGCGAGAGCCGCTTCGGCTGCCCCAAGAGCACCTATATAATCGGGGTCCTCAGGTATGAGGACATCCATTTCCATATTCTTTTTGAGAGAGTCAACAAACCCGGCATTTCTTGCCATGCCTCCAACCATCACCACATCCTTATCCAGGCCCACAATACGTGCGACGGAAGCAACCCTCCCGGCAATGGCATTCATTACTGCCCGGGCAATATCTGGTTTGGGTGTCTTTTGATGAATGAGTGAGACCACCTCGGATTCTCCGAAGACCGCGCACTGTGCATTGGTCGAAAGAGTCTGGGTGGACTGAAGAGTGATCTTCGACATCTCATCCACAGAAACCTCAAGTGCCTTGGACATGGCCTCAACAAAGGTGCCTGTACCGGCTGCGCATTTATCGTTGAGGGCAAAGTCCAAAACTTTTCCGTCAGCGCCGACTTTGATGGCCCGACCTTCTTCTGCCCCCACATCGATGACTGTCCTTGCTGAGGGAATCAGTTTATTGACCCCGCGAGCATCGGCCGTCACATCGGGGATAAAACCGTTTGCAAAGGCCACTCGTTTCGCCGCACTCCCTGTGGCCACCACTCGCTCGACATCCTTTCGGGTCAAGCCAGTTTTTTTAAGGACCTCATTGTAGAGCTGTTCCACTGCTTCTACCTTTTTGATTCCCGAAGGACCCGTAACTTTGCCGATAATTTGGCCATCTTTTTTGATGACAATATGAACATTTTTTCCGCCTACATCTATTCCTGCAACTATCATCA
>CAZEKS010000461.1:0-2606 GCA_964512795.1 uncultured Syntrophaceae bacterium | reverse complement strand
AAAGGGATCATCCATCCCACCCTCAACTATGAATTTCCAGACCCAGAATGCGACCTGGACTATGTCCCCAACCAAGCGAGAAAGAAGGAGGTCAGACTTGGCCTTTCTATTTCAGCAGGTTTCGGGGGAGTCAATAGCGCCATCCTGATAAGGAAGTTCGAATAACCCCCTCTTTTTTTTAGAAAAATATCGAACGGCACCCCTGCAATTTGGTTTAAATCTTCCGCTCCTCCCACAAGCGTAACAAATCCCCTAAACCTCCCTTTTACAAAGGAGGATTATAGGTTGACACCATTGAGGAAAGGTTTATAATATTTTTATCCTTCAGGATTGTCTTAAAATCCCAGGTATTTATGGACCATCTTAAAATTGATCAAAAACTTTTGGAATCCATCATGGCCGATCTGAAAGGAAAGGGTTGGACCCTTTCCCTCGAAGAGGGGACCAAGATAGTGGATCTGATCACAGAAGAGGTGATCTACCGGTATGTGGATCGGCTGATCAGTCAGGCCGAGACAATCCTCGAAATTAATCCCTCTCTCACAGAGAAGGAAATCCTTGAGACCGTCGCGAAAAACGTGGTGGATTATCTTGGGGCAGAGGCGGCGAGCATTCGAATATACGATCCTGGAAGGGAAGAAATGATCTCCTTTGGGTCTTACCCCGCTCAGACGGAAGATCGTGAGAAGGCGATCCCCTTTGAAGATACCATCGCCGGGGAGGTCGTGAAAACACATCGAGCTTACTTCGTGCCCAACATTTTAAAAGAAGAGAAGTACAAAAATAAGGAGAAGGTTCAAAAATA
Source organism: uncultured Syntrophaceae bacterium (assembly GCA_964512795.1). Lineage (GTDB taxonomy): Bacteria > Desulfobacterota > BSN033 > BSN033 > UBA1163 > UBA1163. The sequence goes on along the minus strand of CAZEKS010000461.1, from coordinate 1,801 downwards.
TGGGATCCATTCGATGTTGACCGTGCCCATTTCAATCCCCCGTTTCTCGTTGAAAGACGTGGATACGGAAGGTTCCTTCCAGATCTATTATAAAGAGATCGATAAGACATTTACTCCCCTCGAAGCCAAGATCGCTGAGATGCTTTCAAGAAGGGTGAGTTATGTCATTGCCCGAAAGCGGATTATGGACCTTCAGAAATTGAACGTAACCAAAGATAAGATCGTAGAGCAGATCTTCCTGAAGTTAGGAAAACGGGAAGGAATCAAGATGAAAGAAGTCTTCAACCTGGTCATTCCTGAAATGGTGGACATTATGCGGATCCAAAGGTGCTCCCTCTTCTCGGTCAGCGAAGATCGGAATCATGCTGTTTTGGAAGCTGGGTATCCAGAGATTCAGCATGGGATTGGGCAGACCTTTTCGGTGAAGCATGAACCCTATATTGATGCCGTGGTCAACCAGGCCGGTCCGTTCGGTGAGTTTGAAAACGAGAAGATTTTTCCTTCTTATATCCTCATCCACAACCCGCAGAAAAGCCGCCTCCTTCCCGCAGACCTCAAACGATTTCTGATGATCCAGCAAATCCATTCCGTTCTCTATATCCCTCTCAAGGTGAGCAATGTCGTCAACTATTTCTTAGTCTTCGATGCCCAGGCTTACCACCGGAGATTTATAGACGAAGAGATCGAGATTTTTATCTTTTTCGGCAAGGAATTGATGAAAGGACTAAGGCTGGAAAAGATGGACGATATCCTTCACGATTTTAAAAATCCAGCCATCGCAGCAGCCGGATTTGCTAAAAGGATTCAAAAAATCCTGGAAGAGGGAGAGTATCCTTCAAAGAAGGAGAAGGTGGTTCAGGCATTGGATGTTATTCTGAAAGAGACCTCTCGTATTCAGGAATTGGCCCTCACCCTCCACGGAGAGGGAAGAGAAGAAATTGTCGATTTGACGGAAAAGCTGAAGAAACGCTTCTTCATCAACGAGGAGGCGATAAAGGAATTGAAGCGGGAAAATGTTCACTTGACCGAAGGCGATTTAGAATCTCCTTTGTGGATTCTATGTTACCCCCTGCACATCGAAAGGGTTTTAGATAATCTCCTCAACAACGCTTCCAACGCCATGCCTGAAGAGGGGGGACATCTCTCCATTCGGTCCTATCGAAAAGACTCTTGGGCAGTGGCTGAGGTGACCAATACAGGGGAAATCCGAGAAGAGGATAGAGACCGGTACCTCCATGGCGAAGGCAGGGGCAGAGGACTTCATATCACCACCCGATTGGTCAAACAGATGAATGGAAAGATGGAAGTTGAGTCAGGGGAAGGTCAAACAACCTTCCGGGTGATGGTTCCTCTTGCCAAATAAATAAAAACGTAATTTTAATCCCCCCTTGCCCCCCCTTAGTAAAGGGGGGTAGGCTGGGGATTTGTTATTATTTGAATATGGAAAGTTTTTTTTGTTCAAATTGCAACCGTTTCTATCCCCTTCAACCGTCCAGATGGCGATGCGATTGCGGTTCCTTTCTCGACCTCAAATTTGAATCCAAATTTTCCATTAAAAGAATTTTTAAAAGAGGTCCTACCTTATGGCGATATCGTGAAACGATCCCAATCCATCACGAGACCTCTATCCTCTCCATGAATGAAGGGTTTACTCCTCTGGAGGAAATAGAGTTCGACGGGAATCGCACTCTCATGAAGATTGATTATCTTTTCCCAACAGGGTCTTATAAAGATCGCGGAGCCACAGTGCTCATGAGTAAAATGAAAGAGTGGGGAGTTCAAAAAGTGGTCGAGGATTCCT
>CAZEKS010000460.1:0-2613 GCA_964512795.1 uncultured Syntrophaceae bacterium | reverse complement strand
TATTCTTGGCATCACGGATCTCAATTTTGCCATTGTGGATCCACAGGTAGACTGGTTTTTCTGCCTTACCCTTTACGACAAGATGATGAAAGCCTGCCCAGGCTAACTCGGGAGCAAAGAATCCTCCCATGTTAGCACTCCCAATCATACCCCCTAGGGGGGATTTAGCCATCACATGGGTTCTGGCGGTTGCTGAAGCCAATGTGGCGGTTAAAATTCCGCCGCTGACCATGAGCGTATTGTCAGGGCCAAGAGGGTCACATCCTTGCTTTGTGTGATTATAAAGGAGATAGGCATCGAGTCCCCGGCCTCCCAAGAATTTTTTCCGGACCTCAAGCGGGATAGACTTGATTTCTATTTTACCTGTGGAGAGATCAATAATTGCCAACTTCCTATTTAGGGCCATCTTTCTTAACCTCCTTCATTTTTCTTTCGAACTCCTCATCGGCTAATCTTTTGTTCACATCCCACACCGGGCCTCTGATGCGGGGGAAACCATCCTTGACCCAGGCGACACGCCATTCCATATTACAAACAGGACATTTCACTGTGGGCTCCCCAGATTTCGGCTGAAGTCTCCCCATGCAACTGGGATTATGGCACCTCACCTGGCCGTAGGTACGGGTCTTCCGTAGACTCTCGGCTGTTGAAAGTCCTTCTTTCTCGGTCCCCATAGCAACCTCCTTTCTTGAAGCGAAAGATAAATGATAGATGTACTTCAGATCTCCGTCACGTTGCGAGGAGCGTTCATAATGGTGAACGACCAAAACATATCATCATAGACTTATTAAACGAAATTTATCTCTTTGTCAAGACAAACTTTATTTTCATAACCTATTGATATCGCTATAAGATCCTCCCATTTAAGACTCGATTATTGATTGGGTAGTAATTTTACGTAATAAGTAACTTTTTGTATGAATCGGTTCATTTTTTACATAATCTTAATTTAATTTGCGACGCATGTTCATAATAGTGAACTTTTAAACCATGGATGGCAGCATCCTCCGATGCGTTCTCCCTTTCCTATCTCGAGGAAGGATTCCACCATTCTATCCAGGTTCCCTCCCTGCTAAACGTGATGCCTGCCATCGACTCGATCTGGCGGATCCAGTCTCCAAGGTACGATGCGTGGTGTATGATGAGCGGGGTGCTGTGTTCGGGAAGGATATCTTCGAAGAGCCGGTGGAGAAATATATTCCTGTCCATTTCCTGCATCGTTTCACTGTCATCCCAAGGCGTGGGACGAATAAAACTGTGATTTGCCCCCTCATCTCGCCGGTAGAGGAAGGTGCTGCCGTACCGGTCCTTCAAGCGGCGCAGCGTTTCGACGCATTTCATGATATCTTCTACGGTAATCCCTTTGCAGAAATATTGAAGCAACCGATTGCAAAATGATTCAAACCCGATCGATGAAAACATGATTTTTATACCCTGACTTCGTGCGAGGGACAGGATTTCCGTGAGGTCAGAGGCATGGGCATTGATGTCGTCGACCCGGCAGACCAGGTTGATCTGTGAGAGCTTGATCTCGTGCCGTTCAGAGTCCTCGAGCAGCTTACCGAGGGAGCGAAGGGGATATTCATCTATAAGTTCAAAAGGAATTTTTCTTCCATCTACCTCAGGCAGCCCTGCAATTTGAGTCATGAGGCTGTTACGATCTACGGCTCCGTGGTAACCCTTATCCTGTGAGACATCGCAGAAAATGCATCCTTCGCTCCGAACTTCCAGCTCCGGGATGTCCTTTTCGGGGAGGTCAGTCGGTGGCGGAAGAGTTATTGTTTGAGGCTTGCAGGCGTACGCACAGCCAATCGTATTCAGTACCTGTCCGATCTCAACATCAAGCTTTTTTAGGGTGTCGGAGAACGTATAGATGTTCGACCAGTCCACTTCCAGGAAGATGTTGTTTTTCCACGGATATTCGAGGAGTCTATTGTCCATCCCCAAATGTTCTGATCGCAAACCATCAACGGGACCCTGGACGGCGATATCGACGATCGATTTCAGCCCGCTGAACCGGTGCGGGTAAGAAGCGATGCCCGGCTCGCCGCGGTAATCCTGTCGAGCCTGCGGTCCTCCCAGGAGTGTAATAAAACCTTGGTGTTTCAACTCCTGAATGAACTGAATGAGATCTTTTCTACCACAGAGGTGCGAGAAGGCCGCGATCTTTTGCTTTCCTGCATAGTATTCATTCACGAAGCGAAGGAGTCGCTCCTTCGAGAAGTTCCTCTCGATTCCAACGACGACGGAGGGTATCGAAAGCCTTCGCTGGAAGAACGTTGCCGCCACCTGAGCTCCCAGGACAGCGTGGGGCTCGCCGGTATGGTGTGTGAAGATGATCATGTTTTTAAATATGTCCCATTTACAGGATGGCTTCAGTGAAAGGTCGTTGCGCGTAAGCTGTTGAGGAAATAAATGAAGCGATAGTGAGTTCTTGAAGGCCCCCTGCCTCGGAGGGCAGGGGGTTTTGGTTACCTTAACGGATTTATTGATTCTTTAAGCTTCAACGCGGCCTCTCGCTTTTTGGCTGTGTTCGTCTGGTCTGCATCCATAAAAGCGATGGCCTTGATATCACAGAAGCGAACGCACTGCGGATCTCCGTCACAATAATCG
>CAZEKS010000459.1:0-2614 GCA_964512795.1 uncultured Syntrophaceae bacterium | reverse complement strand
AGAGAAAGCATTTCAAAAGATCGTCCAGAAGAAGGGAGATATTCTTTCTTTCAGGTTCTCAGAATACCAATCCCTTCATCAAGCTATTCAGTGGAGAATCATCAAGAAGATGTTAGAAAGAATGGATGACCGGGAAATGCCCATGGAGGAAGGAGAGTGGTCAGATATTGTCAAAATTTGTAAGGAATTGAACCGGGCTTCCGCGAGCTTTCTTTTAGGACTGCCCCATGGAGTGTGGGTTGAGAAACGGTATGATAAGATTTTATTGGCGAAGGGAGAAGTGAAACCATTTCCGCCCTTTGAAGCTGAACTCACTTCCCCAGGCCGTACCTTTATCGAAGAGATCGGAAAAGAAGTGGTGATTGAGGAGGTGGATCGAAATGAATTTAAAAATTACAATGGACCTCCCAGCACAGCTCTTATGGATTACGGGAGTCTTCAATTTCCATTGAAGATGAGGAACTTCAGGCCAGGCGATCGGTTCTATCCATTGGGGATGAAAGGAACTCAAAAGTTGAAAAATTTTTTTATTGATCATAAGGTCCCAAGGTTTGAGAGAACCAAGGTCCCCCTGCTCATTTCAGGAGAGATGATTGCCTGGATCGCCGGATACAGGATCGATGAGCGGGTAAAGGTCACTGAGAAGACAGAAAAGGTTTTGAAAGTAAAGGTAGTTTAAAGAAATTCCCCCACTTTTCTTCCACTCATTTCATTCCAAAAATTCTATAACACCCCTTGACAACCAATGGAGCATTAGGTTAAGGAAGTCTAATTCCTATAGAAAAAGTATGATTTCATAACCTATGAAAATATCAACGAAAACCAGATATGGGGCAAGGGCGATGTTAGAGCTTGCCTGTCATTATGGAGAGGGACCTATTGAATTAAAGGAGATAGCCAAGAAAGAAAATATATCTCCAAAATATCTTGAACAAGTCATTAATCCACTTCGTGCGGCTGGTTTGGTGAAATCGATTCGTGGGTCCAAAGGTGGATATTCGTTAGCCAAACCTCCTTCTGAAATCTGTTTGTATGATGTGGTTGAGACTTTGGAGGGGCCGCTCAATTTGGTTGAATGTTTACATGATGCAAAGGTCTGTCAGAAAGTTCAGTCGTGTGTCACTCGAGATATTTGGGAGGAAGTTTCAGATGCCATATCTAAAATTTTTTATTCGGTTACTTTAGAAGATATGATTAGCCGAAAAAGAGAAAAAGAGGGAAACAACCTCCCGATGTACCAAATTTGAATACGCTATGTGCATAGCGCCTGCCCGCCGGCAGGCAGGCTAAGCGCTTAGCGTCATTCTTAGGCGTAGAGATGGCGAAAATAGCCAACTTCATTTCTGAATTGATAGGACATACTCCTTTATTGAGATTGAACCGAGTCACCACGGGGTGTAAAGGAGAGGTCATAGTAAAACTTGAGTCTTTTAACCCCTGTGGAAGCGTTAAAGACCGTATCGGTTATTCAATGATTGAGACGGCTGAGAAGGCAGGGTTGATCAAGGGAGATACGGTTATTTTGGAACCCACCAGTGGAAATACAGGGATCGCTTTGGCATTTATCTGCGCCGCGAAGGGTTATCGATTGGTTCTGACAATGCCCGATACCATGTCTGTTGAACGAATTCATCTTCTCAGGATGTTTGGAGCAGAGGTGATTCTGACGCCTGGAAATGATGGGATGACAGGTGCGGTAAAGATAGCGGAGGAGATGGCTTCAAAGGATGCTCGATATTTTATCCCACAGCAATTTAAGAATCCTGCCAATCCATAAATCCACAGAAAGACCACCGCTTTGGAAATCTGGGAAGATACCGATGGACAAGTTGATGTTTTAGTGGCGGGGGTGGGAACAGGGGGGACGATTAGCGGGATTTCTGAAGTCCTCAAGAAAAGAAAACCAGAATTCAAAGCGATTGCCGTAGAACCGAAGAATTCTCCGGTTCTTTCTGGAGGGAGACCCGGACCCCATAAGATACAGGGGATCGGCGCAGGTTTTGTTCCAGAAGTGTATCGAGTGGACTTGGTCGATGAGGTGATCAAAGTTTCGAATGAAGAGGCCGGAGGGTTGGCAAGAAGGCTGGCTAAAGAAGAGGGAGTATTGGCAGGAATTTCTTCCGGTGCAGCGGCATGGGCAGCCATTGAGGTAGCCAAGAGGCAAGAGAATGAAGGGAAGATGATTGTCGTCATCCTACCTGATACGGGAGAACGATATATCAGCACCTGGCTGTTCAATGAGCTGAAGTGAGTGATGGAGAATTGTCTTACGTTTGTAGGTAATGAGGCTCGTATCGTTTAGCGTTAAAGGGTTACGGCTGAAAAGATAAAAAATGAAAAACAGGACCTTAACCGAAACGGGCATCGTTACCTTAACCTTTAAACGACAGACTTTTATAAACCAGGGGGTGATCTTATGTTATGGATCATGGGTGGCCCCGCCATGCACCACGCTGGGTGCGTGGCTCTGCGCCATATGGTACTGGGCATGGCAGCCCTGAACCTTACATGGTTTCAGGGCGAAAGGGGAACATTTAAAGTTCAAAGTGTAAAGTTCAAAAATAAACCCCGTTAGAAATTCCAGCGGGGCATTAAACCCCGCCGGAATTATTTA
>CAZEKS010000458.1:0-2615 GCA_964512795.1 uncultured Syntrophaceae bacterium | reverse complement strand
TCAGGAAGTTTTACCTTTTTCAGCCGTTCGCCAATCCCTGAACCAATGGCAGCGCTTTCCAAAAAGAAGAAAGGAACATCTGCCCCAACCTCCAATCCCATTTCCATCAACTCCTTTTCAGACAGGTTCATTTCTAAAAGTTGATTCAATGCTTTCAAGGTAGCGGCAGCATTACTACTCCCCCCCCCAAGACCAGCCCCAAGAGGAATCCTTTTCTCAATCTCAATATGAACTCCTCCCCGGGAGGCTGATCTCTCCAGTATCAACCGGGAAGCCTGATAAACAAGATTCTTTTTCCCAGTTGGAAGGTTGGGGTGGTTGGTATCAATCGAAACTCCTCTCTCCTTTTTCAAGGTGAAGTGAAGCGTATCGGAAAGGGAGATTTTCTGGAAGATTGTCTGTAACTCGTGATAACCATCTTCCCTTTTTCTTAAAATCTCAAGTCTCAAATTGATCTTTGCAGGAGATTCTAAATGGAGAGTGTTTGTCATTTTGATTTAAACATTTACCCATGCTCTAATATCGTCGTTGTGTCGTAGCCTTTGGAAAAATCACTGACTCAACGACTTAATAACTTCCCTTGACCCCTTGAATCCTTGACCACTCGAACCCTTTGACCGGCAAGTGCCCCGCAAGCCCCGCCTTGCCTGCCTGCGGTAGGCAGGTAGACGGGGTCAAGGGGCACAATTAAAACGACATTTCCTTTCCGGGAAGCCCCGGCCTGTGGCCGGGGAGCTTCATTTGTATCATAGGCAAGTCAGTCTCTTTTTTCAAGTGATTTTTACGGACTAACTCGAAAGGAAAGATGCGTGATGTCAACCCTTCGACTCCTTTGCTCAAGGTTGACGCTGAGCGGGGACTGACGCCGCCGAATGGGTCAATCCTCATAAAGTTGGATCGATTCCGTCGGACATTGGTTTACACAAGCCCAGCATTCCATACAATTCTCAGGGTGGGTAGGATTGGATTTATTTTCTTCAATCTCATAGACTTCGCTGGGACAGATCTCGGAACAATTTCCACAGCCGTTGCATTTTTCTTGATCGACGACAGGATACATATCAAAAATTTCAAATTGCAAATTTCAAATTGCAAATTGAATTTAACGCTATGCGCTATGTTATTCGTTAACAGACCTGTTTTGTCCCACAGGCTAATACCTGGGTAGGTTTGCTCCCGCTTCGATAGATGGTTATGCCCTTACATTTTTCCCGATAGGCTAACAGAAAGGCTTCTTTCACTTCATCCTTTGTCGCATCTCCTGGAAAATTAATCGTTTTAGATACGGCATTGTCCGTATATTCCTGAAAGGCAGCTTGAATCTTGATGTGGCTGACAGGAGGGATTTCAAAAGCAGTGACAAAAAGGTCCTTAACCTGCTGGGGAACATTGGGCAGCTCTCGAAGATTCGCCCCTTCCGAAAGGGACTCCAGTAAATCTTGGCTCAGAAATCCCTCTTTCTCCCCAAATTCAAGAAAGAGAGGATCGGTCATTTGAAACTCCATGCCCTCTAATGCCCTTCGAATATATTGAATGGCAAAGATCGGCTCAATGCCACTGGAGCAATTGGCGATCAGGCTGAGCGTCCCTGTAGGGGCAATTGTCGTCAAGGTGGCATTCCTCAACCTCATCCCATTTCGGCTATAGATGGAACCCAAGAAATTTTGGAAAACTCCTCTTTCCTCAGCTAATTCCATGGATCGTTCTCTGGCTTGATGCTGAATAAAACTCATTAAACCTCTTGCCACCTCCAAAGCTTTCGGCGAATGGTAAGGAATGCCCAGTCGGATAAAGAAATGGGCTAATCCCATAACCCCGAGACCGATCTTCCGGTTCCCTTTTGCCATCTCGGCGATCTGCGGCAAGGGGTATTGATTCATGTCTATAACATTATCCAGAAAATGGACTGCATCCCTCACCCTTTTTCTAATCTTTTCAAAATCAGCTTCCCCCTTCCCATTCCTTTCCGTCACCATATGGGAAAGGTTGATTGAACCTAACACGCACGGTTCATAAGGAAGGAGAGGAACTTCACCGCATGGATTGGTACTCTCTATCTCCCCCATTTGTGGAGTGGGGTTGGCCTGATTAATCCGATCCAAAAATAAGACTCCCGGGTCCCCTGTTTCCCAGGCGGCATTCACGATGGCTTCAAATACCTCCCTCGCCTTCTGGCGACCTACTTCTTTCTTCATCCTCGGATTCATCAAACTATATTCGCCGTCTTTTTCAAGGGCCTCCATGAACTCTTTGGTGATCCCCACGGACAAGTTGAAATTTGTCATCTCATCCGGGTTTTTCTTAATGGCAATAAACTCCATGATATCCGGATGATCGACCCTCAACACTCCCATGTTCGCCCCTCTTCTCGTCCCTCCCTGTTTGATAACCTCTGTCGCCATATTAAACACTTTCATAAATGAAGTGGGGCCACTAGCGACTCCTCCTGTAGACTGAACCGTGTCATGTTTCGGTCTCAGATGGCTGAATGAAAAACCCGTCCCCCCTCCACTTTGATGGATCAGGGCTGTTTGTTTCACGGTTTCGAAGATAGCATCGAGGGAATCTTCTATGGGAAGGACAAAGCAGGCAGCTAACTGCTGGAGTTCTCTCCC
>CAZEKS010000457.1:0-2620 GCA_964512795.1 uncultured Syntrophaceae bacterium | reverse complement strand
CTTCCGGGTCAAGGGCCAACGTCTCAGGCATGGGCGCGATGGACTTGAGCAATTGGTGTTGAATCCATTTATCCTCAAGCCTCAATCCGGGATGGAAGGTTTTTGGAAAGGGTCCCATTCCGTCCATCCATATCTTAAAGGGTTTTAGAGCTTCAATAAAGGGAAGGGAGTGAAGGTAATCCTTGAATGTTTTTCCATAAACTTTTTGCGAGACCCATTCGATCCGTTTAAAAATATCCGAGGGCTTTCCGAAATGGAGGAGATGAGTAAGATGATATTCATGGGCTCCTCCTGGGAGGCCTACATTCACTTCCACCAGATAGAGTTTCAATTCGGAAGTGATAAGAAAATCGATACCGATATACATACCTAACAGATAAAAAAACAGATCATCATTCACGCAACCTGTTTTTTTCCCTTGGATGCGTACTGTCACTCAATAGGGGCTCCCTCCCTTCTTGGGAAGGAGCCCGATCGGTAGCTTAACAAGATGCTTTACATTTGCAAAGACCGGAGAATTTTTTGGCCACCTTCTTGATGGTCATGTCATTCACCTCCTTTCAAAACACCCCTTGCGTAACATTGAAAGAGGTCGGGTTGAAATAAATCACCTTGAATTTTCGCCCGGTAGCGACATCCACCCCGGCACTCTTCCATCACGGGACATTTGCAGGTGAGGTCTTTCAGGGCAATTCGAGGAATTCGCGCCCAACAAGTCCGAAGACCCTCGTCGATCGATCCCACGGGTTCATCGCTAAAGAGACCACACTTACAAACAGTCCCATTTGGAATTATAGCACAAAGATGCGCTCCGCAAGTAGAATTTTTTGTTGCACCGTGAAATCCCCCTCCAAAGCCATATTCGAGAAAACGGCCTGCCTCCGAGGGAGAAACCGAAAAATCCTGATTCGTTTTTAGTCTCCCTTCTAAACAAGGGACATCGACATTCCACTCCTCAATATGTTTCGATTGAAGAAGGGAGGCCAGCTGGTCGAACTCAGATAAATTTCTGTGATGAATCATCGTGGCCACGGAGACCCGAAGGTTAGCTTCTTGTAGGTGGTCAATAGCCGCCATAGTTTTTTCGAAGGTGCCTTTTCCTCGAAGTGATTCGTGGCCCTCTTTCATACCATCGAGACTGATCTGAACCTCATGGACGCGGAGCTTCTTGGCGACCTCTTTAGTAATCAACGTGCCATTGGAAAGGAGGACAGATCGGAATGCATAATTTCGCAGGATGTCATTGATCTCCCAAAAATGAGGATGGAGCAGAGGTTCCCCCCCAGAAATGAGGAGCCTCAATCCTTGGATCTCTTGAAATTCTTCCAATACCCTTTGAATCTGTTTTTTAGAAAGATCTTGATGAGAACCTTCTCCGATATAACAGTGGCGGCATTGGAGATTGCATCGGTCTGTAATCTGGAGCTCAAGATAACGGGGCGAGGGGGTCGGGGAGGGATTCAGAGCTACCTTTCTCTGGAGAGGGGTTTCGGAGAAAGCGATCAATTTTTCGGAGAGACAGAATCGGATGAATTCCTCATCCTCTTCTCGGGTAGGCGGATTGATGCCCTGGCAGATTTGGAGGAGAAACCGATAGGCATCTACGTTCAGTTCGTAAAGTTCGTCTTTTTCGATGTCGTAGAGATAGGGTTCTTCGAGGTTTTTCAAAACGGAGTGAGGGGTCAGGATGATGAATTTATTCTCGAAGGGCATCGGAAATCTCTTCAGGGCTGATAATCTTCCTTTCTAAAAGCCGTTTAAGGATTTTGTAAGCCCCGCACTCCAGATCCTTGTCGGATTCTTTATAGAAGTCACAATGCTTACAGATTAGGTCGATCAAAGACTCTTTATCTAATGTCATCCGATTGCCTTTCGCCAAAATAGTAATCTAAAATTTGAGATGATTCAAGCTGTTTCAAAGAGCTGCCATTGAGACCTTGTATTGAATATTTAGAAAGACACTTCACCTTTCCCTTGCGTCGGAGTCGATAGGTCAAAAAAAGACTTGACAAACTAATTCTGATTGGTTATATTAATCAGTATAATCTGATTTATATGAATAATTAAACTAAACTGAAAATCATTGAGGAGGTGAGAAATATGGTCAAAAAGCCCGAAAAAGCATCCTGCTCCGGACCTACCTGTGGGAAGATGAGTTGTTGTAAGGTTGAAGCACTGATCAGCGTCGATGAGCGCGGGCAGATGGTGCTCCCCAAAGAGGTGAGAGATAAAGCCGATATCCGCACAGGCGATAAGTTAGCGCTTGTTACCTGGGAAAAAGACGGGAAGGTGTGCTGCTTCACTTTGATTAAGGCCGATGAATTCGGAGACATGGTAAAGGCGCTGCTTGGTCCGATGATGAAGGAAGTGATGGGAAGCGATGCTACCAAATAATATGGAGGTGATCGAAAATGGAGAAGGAAGAAATAAGAAAAACGGTAAGAGAGGGCTATGGCAAAATTGTGAAACAAGACAGCTCGTGTTGTGCTCCTGCGAAGTCCTGTTGTGGGAGCGCTGATTCAGCACAGGACATTAGTAGAAAGATAGGATACACCGAGAAGGAATTGAAAGCTGTTCCTGAGGGAGCAAATTTGGGTCTCGGATGCGGCAATCCAATCGC
>CAZEKS010000456.1:0-2622 GCA_964512795.1 uncultured Syntrophaceae bacterium | reverse complement strand
GTGACCCATGGGCTCTGAGGCCAAGACGTTTCATGATTTGGAGAAAGAAGTTCAGAGATACAATTTTTGCGGGAAGTGCGGAGGCTGTGTTGCATTCTGTTCTGCTAGCAATCTCGGGGCGCTGAAAGTGGGACCGGACGGAATGCCTGTGTTTGCGGACGAGGAGAAGTGCCTCAAGTGCGGAATCTGTTATATGATCTGCCCGAACACTCGCGATCTCGATGAGGAGCTGAAAAAAAAGACGAAATGGGAACCCCCCATTGGCCCGATAAAGGATCTGGTATCCGCCCAGACCACAAATCCCACCGTGGGTGAAAGGTGTACGGATGGGGGAGTGGTGACTTCCCTTCTCCTCTATCTCTTGGACAACCATATGATCGATGGTGCGCTGGTCTCTAAGAGCGATGGCCCTTTCCATAGAGGTCCGGTGCTTGCCACTTCAGGAGAGGAGGTCGTCTCTGCTTCAGGTTCCCATTATGACGAATCCTTTTCTATCGTCGAGCTGGGTTCCCGGTACTCCACCTATTCCCCTGCCATGCAAGAACTCAAGAGTTTGCGGAAGGGCTTGATCGATCGGGTCGCCATGGTCGGAACCCCTTGCCAGATCCATACCGTCCGAAAGATGCAGGTTCTCGGAATCATTCCCTCCGATGTGATCAAGTACTGCTTCGGTCTTTTCTGCATGGAGAACTTCTCCTTCAATGACATTCAGCTGAAGCATCTGGAGAAACAGTACGGATTTGATTTAGCCCACGTGTCAAAGGTTAATGTGAAGGAGGACTTCTTCATTTACCTGAATAATGGCAGGGTCATCCACATCCCCTTTGAGGAGATTGACTCCATTGCGCGGCCAGCCTGTTTAGTATGTCCTGATTTCTCCGCTGAATTCTCGGATATCTCCTTCGGAGGGCTTGGTTCTCCGGAGGGATATACCACCGTGCTGCTCAGGTCCGAAAGAGGGAAGACGGTTTACCGGGGAGCCCTTACGGCCGGCTACATCAAAGAGAGGAGATATTCATCGAGTGAAAAAGCCAGGGCTGACCTGATCAGGCTCCAAAAAATGGTGCTTGATTTTTCCCAAAGAAAAAAAGAACGGGCCGTGAAAAACCGCGGAGCGACGGCGGGGTTCGTCACGGTATCTTCAACGGCTCTATAACAGACAGTTCCTCACAATTTTTGGGCCAGCGGGGATATTCACTCAAATCGATCTAAACCCCTCCTCCATTCTCTCAACATCTCCATTCTCGTTTCGGGTATCGCCCTCCTCGCCGGCATCCCATCGATTCGCACCTGAACGCCGCAGGGGAGATTTATCTCACCGGATGCAACCTTTCCCAAAGATTCCTTTGTGCAAGAAGAGGAGATTCTGGCGGATAACCAATTGATCCAGTCCTAACTGAGAGGCCCCAGATTCCGGCACGCCTGATCAACTGGTTGAGGCAGGAGAAGGCTTTGATTCTGTTCCCATCTTTTCAATTCTTACTGCGCAAACCTTAAATTCTGGGATCTTGGCGATAGGATCAAAAGCGGGGTTGGTCACAATATTGGCCCTGCTCTCGAGGAAGTGGAAGGGCATGAAAACTGTTTTTCTCACTGCCGAGTCGGTCAACTTCACACGGGTGGGAACAGACCCGCGTCTTGATGCGATGACCACCCGGTCACCCTCCGTCACATTCATTTCAGCAGCATCTTCGGGATGCATTTCAAGAAAACACTCGCTGATTTCCCGCTCCAAGGAAGGAGAGTTTCTTGTCATCGTACCGGTGTGGTAATGGACATGAACTCTTCCAGTGGTCAATTGGAATGGATACTCCTCATCGGGCATCTCGGCAGGTGGTTTGTATTCAATAGGAGTAAAAAGGCCCTTGCCCCTTGTAAATCGTCCCTGATGTAAAAATTTGGTTCCAGCATGTTCGGCATTGGGACAAGGCCACTGCAACCCATCGCCTTGAAGTCGATCATAAGTAATCCCTCCATAAGAGGGAGTGAGCTTTGCAATCTCCTCCATGATGGCACGGGGAGATGCATAATCCATGGGATAACCGAAACGGCTCGACAGCTCCTGGATAATCTGCCAGTCTTGTTTGGACTCTCCAGGGGGCTCCACCGCTTTTCGAAGTAGCTGAACCCTTCTCTCCGTGTTGCTAAAAGTCCCCTCTTTCTCAGCAAAAGCGGCTCCGGGCAAAACCACGTGGGCCAAATCCGTCGTAGGAGTTTTGAAGATATCGATGACCAGGAGAAAATCAACGGCTTTGAGCGCCTTTTCCACATGAAGGCTGTCTGGATCACTCACCATTGGATTTTCACCCAGGATAACCATTCCCTTGATCTTACCTTCAAGAATGGCCGGAAACATTTCAGTCGCAGTCAATCCAATTTTATCTGAAAGTTTAGCTCCCCATGCCTCTTCAAATTTTTGTCGCACCGCCTGATCGATCACTGCCTGGTACCCTGTATAAACATTCGGCAACCCGCCCATGTCACAGGCGCCCTGAACATTGTTCTGTCCCCGAAGAGGGTTGATGCCTGTGGACTCCTTGCCAAGATTTCCAGTGAGCATCGCCAGGTTGGCAAGGGACTTGACATTATCCACACCTGTGGTGTGCTGGGTGATGCCCATGG
>CAZEKS010000455.1:0-2631 GCA_964512795.1 uncultured Syntrophaceae bacterium | reverse complement strand
CGCTCGTGACAACCCGTTCTCCAGCTTTGAGCCCCTTAATCACCTCATAATAATTATCCACTTTTGCTCCGACCTTTACTTCTCTCGGCTCAAAATAGCCAGACCCCTTATCCACAATCGCCATCTGTCGAAGACCTGTATCGATGATCGCCCCTTCGGGCACAGCCAACTTTTGTCCCAGGGGGACCTTGATCTCCACATTGGCATACATTTCCGGTTTCAGCCTTCCATGAGAATTTGGAATTTCGAACCTCACCTTTGCAGTTCGAGTCTCCGGATTGAGAGAAGGATAGATATAGATTGCTTTTCCAGTGAATGTCTCTCCAGGGATATAAGATAGTTGAATAGAAGCTTGCTGCCCCAATCGGATTAAAGGAAGTTCATATTCATAGATATCCGCATAGAGCCAGACCACCGAGAGGTCAGCCAGTTTGAACAAGGCAATCCCTGGCATCACGTTCATCCCTTTGTAGGCTGATTTTTCAAGAACAAATCCGCTAAAAGGTGAATAGAGGGTGAGCGTCTTTTTAGCCTGGCCGCTTTCTTCTAAAGCCTTGATCTGCCCATCGCTGATATCCCAGAGTTTCAGACGCCGCTTTGCCGATTCTACGAGAGAGTCTCCGCTGCTGGCGACTTCTGCAAACGGACTCTTTACTAAGGATTTCTGTGCCCGAAGGGCGAGTAGATATTCCTCTTGAGTTGAGACCAGCTCCGGGCTGTAGAGGGTCAGAAGAGGATCTCCCTGTTTGACAAATCTGCCTGTGAAATCAACATAGAGGTCTTCGATCCAGCCTCCAATCTTCGGTGAGACCGTCACGATCCTCTTTTCGTCATAGTCGACCCTCCCGACGGTCCGGATCACCTTCTCAAGAGGTCTCATCTCAACGGCCCCGATCTTTACTCCAATCAGTTGCTGCCGATCGGGTGTAATCTGCACTGTTCCAGGAGCCACCTGTTGCATCTTGCCCTCTTTCTGGATGGACTCTATGGTCAAACCTTTCATCTCCACGTCCATTTCACTAGGCTTTTTTGCGGCTTCGGTAGCAGCGGCCTTTGCCTCGTGCTTCATACCTTCTTTCGAGGCAGTAGTCTCTTTCCCTTTTCCGCAACCTGAGATGAACCACGGCAGAACCAGTAATAAAATGAGCCAAGTCAACCTTTTCATTTCCCTCCCCCCCTTTCGAAGAGTTGTTTTCCAATCGTTGCTCCTATACTCGCCACATTTTTTTCAAATTCAGTTAACGCCTGGTGATACTCTAATTCATATTTATACAGTGTCCTCTGACTATCCAGTAGGGTCATAAAATCGGCTTTATTGACTCGATAGGCGCTCATTGCTGAGTTTATTTGAAGGCTCGCCTGGGGGAGTATCCCTGTTTTATAGAGTTCAAGTTGCCTCTCTCCCCGTTGGATCATTGAGCTTATATCTGCAACCATAAAAAGAATTTCATTTTTCATCGCCCGGTATTGGGCCTCTGCGACGAGGATCTCGGCTTTTGTTTCTGCTACCTTCCGATCTTGTTTCGATTTATAGAAAATAGGGATATTCATCTCTATCATTCCCGTGAGCATATCACGGCGTTTCATTTCTGGACCATTGTCTCTCTGACCATAGGCAAATTTAAAATTAAAGTCAGGATAATACTCCCTTTTGGCAAGAGCATAGGCCTTTTCCTTTGCTTCGATCATCTTCTTCATTCCCTTCAGGGTGGGATTCATTTCCAGAGCCATTTTTTGAAACTCTTCAATGGTGAAAGGAAGTTTCCTGAAAATGACTTCTTCTGGCTCACCCACCTGGGTCTCCGGTGGCCGGTTGAGGAGGGCTTTTAGTTTTGCTTCCAGGGCTCTCTTTCTCTGGTCAAGCATAATCAGTTCATCCACCATCTTGGAGACCTCCACATGGGCCTTGAGGACATCCTGCTGAATTCCCTCACCAACGGAATAACGGGCTTCGGCTATTTTGGCAAAATCTTCGAGAATCCTTTTATTTCTCTCGACGACCTCCGTGGCCCGGTAGACATGGGACAGATCGTAATAAGCTGTCTTCACATCCTTAATAATTTGATGTATCTTCCCTTGAATCTCCGTGGAAACGGCCTCTGCCTCCTTGGATGCCATCTCCTTCATCAAGGGCCTCTTTCCGGGAAAAGGAAACTTCTGAGAGATGGAGAATTCCTTCATCGTCATATCCTCATCCTTAAAACTGAAATTGGTAGGAAGGCTGACGATTCCAAAACCGAACATGGGATCTTCCAAAGCAGAGGCCTGAGGTATTCTTTCTTTAAAGGCCTCCCACTTTATCTTTACCGCTGAAATTTCTTGATTGTTCTGAAGAGCCTCATCAACCATTTGATCCACATTCAACCTCGGTTTTTCCGACTGAGCTGATGAGAAATAAGGCAATAACATCAAGATGAAAAAAGAGAAGAAAATCACCCTTACCAACCCAAATAACCTTAACCCCATTTCATCACCTTCCTTCTAAAAATATTATTCAATTTCCAATAGAAATATTTCTGCGTAAGAAAATGAGAGGAAAGTATAATATTTCTGAGACTAACAAAAATGCATCTATAAGTAAATACTATAAACTCCTTATTTTAGATTGAAAGCAACCGTACATTCGTCTTC
>CAZEKS010000454.1:0-2632 GCA_964512795.1 uncultured Syntrophaceae bacterium | reverse complement strand
TCTTCTCTTGGAACCTGACGGATCTCTTCCTGGATCTCCGAAGCCTTTCCAGGACTTCCTTCTGAAAGAGAAGCGAGGAGGCGGGCTTCGGCTTCATGGAGGCCCTTGCCTTGCATCAACCATTTGGAGACCAAAGGGATGGGCAGGGGATTGAAGCGAACCGGCTGGCATCGTGAAAGGATCGTGGGCAATATAAACCTGGAGTTATTAGCCAATAGGATGATCACTGTATGGAGCGGAGGTTCCTCCAATGTCTTAAGGAGAGTATTCGGTATGTGAGGAGCCATCCGATCTGCAGCCGTCAGGATACAGACACGACGTTTCCCTTCGTAGGGCCGGTAGGCCAGTTCCTTCTGTAATTGCCTCACCTGATCGACCTTGATATATTGCCCTTCTGGTTCAATGAGCAAAACGTCGGGATGAAAAGCGTGATCAATCTTTTTACAAGAGATGCAATGATCGCAGGCATCTCCCCTGTCAGCCTCTCCTCCGAGGCAGTTGAGCGCCTTTGCAAATTGGAGAGCTACAAACTTCTTACCGATCCCTTCGTTTCCCAGAAAGAGGTAGCTGTTAATGACCTTCTCGTTTTTGATCGCCCGCTGTAACAATGTAATGGGTTTAGAGTGTCCTAAAACGTCTTTAAAAGACATATTTTTCTCGCCAACAGGGTTCGAGCCTGCTTGCCGCAGGCAGGGATTCTAGGGTTCAAGGGTTCGAGTCCAAAAATTAAAGAAAATATATGATGTTCCAAAAAATCTCAGAGTTCTACTTGACCCCTCGACCGCTGGACTCCTTGATCCCTATTAATAAATTATCAACGATTTTTTGAATCTTTTCAAAAACTCTCTCTTCACCTTCTCGGGTATCGATCACTTTGACCCGCCAGGGTTCTTTTTTAGCAATGGCAAGGTATCCTTTTCTCACCCGTCGGTGGAATTGAATCTCCTCTCTTTCAAAACGTTCCTCTCTCTCTTGTTTCAGCGTCCGATTCCTTTGAAGCGCTCTCTTCAATCCTACATCAGAAGGACAATCCAGAAGGAAGGTAACACGAGGTTTGATTCCCTGAGAGGAGAGACGATTGAGGCGTTCAACCCATTTCAAGTCTATCCTTCGACCATAGCCTTGATAGGCGAGGGTGGCATCACTGAAACGGTCGCAAAGAACGACCCCTCCCTTTTTTAGAAAGGGTTTAATGACCTCTTTCATATGTTGCGCCCTGGCTGCTTCGTAGAGGAGGAGCTCAGTTGTCGGAACCATCTCATGGTGGTCCGGGTTCAAAAGGATTTTCCTTATTTTCTCACCAATGGGACACCCCCCTGGTTCTCGGGTTACTCTACAGGAGATGCCTTTTTGGGTGAGATATTTTTTCAGGCGTTGAATCTGAGTGGTCTTTCCACTCCCCTCCACCCCTTCAAAAGTAATAAAGAGAGACAATCTCTGGTCTCCTCAATGTTTAATAAATATTTGAAATCAATATGAAATATAAGTCAGTGCCGAATCTATTGTCAAACAATAGATTAGCACAGGACTTGTTTATTTTCCAGTGTTCATATATATAATTAACAGGCTAAGCACCAAGCCTGCCCTCCGCAAGTGGCTAACGCAAGAGGACCTGGTTTCAACGAGTTGTTTCTATAGTCATGCTTTGTTAGCGATGGCCGTTACTGCAGGCGGTTGCTATGCGCATAGCAGTAAGGGTGGATCATATGGAACAAGTAAGAAAAACAGTGGATGGATTTCGGTTTCTTCCTCCGGGATTAAGAGCTTGGATTAAAACCTTTATTCCAGATGAGGATTTTAAAGAGTACATTCCCTGGATGCCAATGGCTAAGCCCTTGAACCATACGACCATTGCGTTGGTAACCAGTGCTGGCATCAGTTTAAAAACAGATCCTCCCTTTGATATGGAAAGAGAGAAAAGAGAACCTCTCTGGGGTGACCGTTCTTATCGGGAGATACCGAGAGGGACTATGGAAAAGGATATCGAAGTCAATCACCTCCATATTAATACCAACTATATCAAACGGGATATCAATGTTATCCTTCCTCTGGCCCGGATGGCTGAACTTGAACAGGAGAAGATCATCGGCCATCTCGCTTCCACCTCCTATTCCTTTTACGGTTTTCAATGGCAGAATACCGATTTCTTAAAGGAAGCCATTGAACCCATTTCCAGGAGGATGAAACTTGAAGGAGTTGAGGCAGCCCTCATGACTCCAGCCTGACCTTTCTGCTGTCAGTCCGTCGGACTGGTTGCCAGGTTCTTAGAGGAGGCTGGATTTTCCACCGTTGTTCTCACACCCACCTATGAATTTCATCGGGCTGTAGGCATACCCCGATCTGCCGCCATTGAATATCCTTACGGAAGGCCTGTGGGACAGGTGGGAGACCGGGAAGGTCAAAGGAAAGTTCTTCTGAAGACTCTCGAGGTTCTTGAAAGGGCCAAAAAACCAGGGGAGGTCTGGCATCTACCGTTCACCTGGCCAGAAGAACCAAAAAAGACAGATTGGCAACCACCTGAGATGTCGCCTCTGATTAAGTTTTATTTGGAAGAGATTAGACGGGCCAGAAAGAATCAATAAGATTGCAGATTGCAGGTCGTGGATTGAAAAATCTGAAATCTAAAATCTGA
>CAZEKS010000453.1:0-2634 GCA_964512795.1 uncultured Syntrophaceae bacterium | reverse complement strand
ATAAGCTCATCGAGGATGTTGTGGAGCAGAAACTCCTTTTCCATCAACTCGGCAAACGGGCCGTCGTTGAAATCTCCCATGACGACAAGTCCCCTGTTCTCATCCGGCGGAGAAAGCTGCTGATCGAGATAGAAGCGAAGCTGTGCAACCTCGGCGGAGAGTTTCTGACGGGCATCCAGCGCGTCTAATACGGGCACCTTCTCGCGCGCTTCCCATTGCTCCCGCGTCTTGAGCTTTGAAAACTTGGATTTGGTGTGGATGGCAACGAATTGCAGTTCGTGGTTCCCAGAGAAATCCAACTTCAAGAACAACGGAATGCGGTAAAACTTATGCTTCTTTCGATCTTCCTGGCGGAAGCATACCCATGGGTAGTAGTAAAACTGAGTATTTAACGGGGCAAGTTCCTTACTGTCATGGGGAAGTTGTACAACTTTGTCTGCTAGGGAATTCCGGACCAGCATGAAGATCGATTGATTGCGCTCATTAGATTCGTAAACGGCGTATTCGTCACTGAGATATTGCTGTACGAAAAGTTCCATCTGGTCCTTCCTAGGCGGCCCTTCGACGATACTAATGATGTCGGGGTTCATTTCCTCGATTACTCCTGAGATGCGTCTACACAAACCGGGCACATCATCGATTCGCGGCAGTTTAATGCCTCCGAGGCTTTTACCCTTGAAACTATCGGGGATTGTTCCAGCCCAGTCTTTCCATTGCCCACCAAAAATTGCGATCATCCATTCAATGTTGAAGGTTGCAATTTTTATCTCTTGCATATAATGGCTCCTTTCACGTATTAAATTGTTTTATGATTGTGTGTTGGCTGCCCATTCAGAATTAAAAAACCCCACCTCTCTATTTTGAGAAATGGGGTCTCGGATTTTTTAATGTCATGGCTACCCTCTGTGATCGGTTAACAGATGGCTGATTCCGGGCCAAGCTTCACAGATTGATCCGGTTTTGTCAAGGTTGATAAAAGCTTCGGGATCAGATCTAGAATATTGACAAGGCAATCTGTCAGGAATGAAGTCTGCCTCCCTTGTTGCTATTTATTAAAGTAGTCTTCAATTATGAGACATCGGATTTGATTGCGATTACAATTACAATACTTAAAAATAAATGGATTCAAGGTTTATAGCAGTAAAGTTACGCCAAGTTAACATAATGTCATATACCATATATCGAGGTTGAAACAAAAAAGGCAGGGCCAAATGACCCTGCTTTGAATTGCAGCTTCTCGATATGCCGTTCTTATCACCGATGCACATCTTCAATTTGTTTTTTTTAGAAAATGACCTTCATGATCCCGGAACATTTTGGACATGTGAGTGGATTTACTTTCCCGGATCAGGTCCGGGACAGGCTCCTATCTTTTGTATAAGTCGAGCCCAATTTCTCCTGTACTCCTTTGATGAACCATCAGGTTCCAGAATTGAGGGGATGGAATCATCCTTGTTTTGTTTTTCCCTCTTTCGTCCACCACCAGGATTCTCTTGTCGCGTATATCAGGACGAGAAAGCAAGGGGGGAACATCCTTAGAAATCTTTCTGCTTTTCCAGGGTGACGGTAAACCAGAAACGACTCCCTTTGCCTAGTTGGCTCTCTTCACCGATTTGACCACCCATCAGCTCGACTAATCGCCTGGAGATGGATAAACCCAATCCGATGCCTCCATACTTGCGGGTGCTGGAGCCATCTGTCTGGGTGAAGCTATCAAAGATTTTCTTATGCTTATCTTTAGGGATGCCTACTCCAGTATCTGTAACGGAGAAAAGAAGTGTTGCCTTATCCTCAGTTTCCTTCTGTAGCTCCACCCGAATTACCACCTCTCCTTTTTCAGTGAACTTAACGGCATTTCCTCCCAGGTTCATCAAAATCTGGCGCAACCTGACAGAATCACCCCGTAGAAACAGTGGAACTGCATGGTGGATCAAACAGGCTAATTCTATTCCCTTGTCAGAAGCTCGGGGTGCTAAGGTATCAGTCACGCCTTCGACAGTAGCACGTAAATCAAAATCGACACTCTCAAGTTCCACTCGTCCCGCCTCTATCCCTGAAAGATCCAAAATGTCATCTAATAGCCCCAAGAGTGAATAGGAGTTTTCCTTGACTATGTTCAAATACTCACGTTGCTCATCGGTTAAAGGAGTATCTAAGGTTAAGCCTGTCATACCGATAATGGCGTTCATGGGGGTGCGATACTCGTGGCTCATATTGGCCAGAAATTCGCTTTTCATCCGATTGGCCTCCTCCGCCTGTTCCTTGGCGTATCTCAGCATCTCTTCCGCCCGCTTGCGCGCGGTGATATCGCGGAAGAACCCCACGCTGCAATTCCGCTCATCAATTGTGATGCCGGTCGCGTTGACATCCGCATAGATGATCGTGCCGTCCTTCCTGAGACAGGGTATGTCAGGTGAAACTTTTTTGTCTCCGCGGGCCTGGGCTTCGAAGTCGGCCACGATCCACTGCAAATTCTCTTTCGGGTGAATGACGGCCACGTCCATCGTCCTCAATTCCTCTTCCGTATATCCAAGCATTCGACATATTGCCGGATTCGCGTACTGGAATTGCCGCGTTTCCATGTCGGCGATCAGGATGCCATCGGAACTTGCTTGAAAAAGAGTGCGGTATCTA
>CAZEKS010000452.1:0-2639 GCA_964512795.1 uncultured Syntrophaceae bacterium | reverse complement strand
ACTAGGAAGTGCGTAGCAATTTGTAATTCAAACAGAAAAGATCTTATGCCAGAGGGATCGCGTAACTCCCCAAGAATCTTATTTTTGGCTAGCGAACTTAAGTTTCTTACGAGAATATTGAGTACACAAGTCTGCTTTGCAAAGTATTTCAACCGAGGGCTTGCATTCTTCCAAATGGATTTCCCTTCTTTCGTCAGCTGAAAATATTCCTCAAGAGGAAGCAAGAATGGGTTACGCTTTCGGAGCCATCCCTTGTAAAAATGAAACTTCTTCGAGGACAATTGCTGTCGAAGTTTTTCGATTTGACCTTCCCAGAACTTGCGTCCGGTGAATTCCAAGAACCTTTCAATTTCTCGACCCATGTTTCTATCAATTAATTCTGGTCTTTTTTCTAAGCGCACTTGGTTCACCTTTTATGGAAAAATGGGAAGGAATATAATTTGGGAAGTCTGTTAAACGAGCAGATTGGCGAAGGTCGAAGATACTCATTTGAATGAGTCCTCTTTAGCGGAGGGCAACATGATCTATTGACTTTGATACGAGTTTATCAGATTGGGGGAAAAAATCAACGGTGTGGAAATTTTAACTCAATATCTGGAGAGAATACCCCTTCGCCCTCAACCCCTGCTGAATCTCTTGGATATGGTCTGAACCACGAGTCTCCAAAACCAATATCACTTTTGAGAACCCAATCGGAATATCTTTGGCTGCTCGCTCATGGATGATATGAAGGATGTTCCCTCGGCATTGAGCAACTAAGTTCGTAAGTCTTGCCAGGGCCCCCGGGACATCTCTTAGCAGGATACTTATCCGGACAAGCCTTCCTGTTTGGGCAAGGCCTTTCTCGATGATCCGATCAAGAAGGTGAAAATCAATGTTTCCACCGCTGATGACCAGGACGACCTTTTCCGATCTGGTTTTTAGTCTTCTTGAAAGGAGCGCGGCCAGCGGAGTGGCTCCTGCACCCTCTGCCACGATCCGTTTTCGTTCCATCAGCATGAGGATGGCTGAGGCGATCTCATCCTCCTCCACGGTGACAATCTCATCGACTCCTTTTTGGATCAGGGGGAAGGTGATTTCTCCAACCCTTTGGAGGGCAATCCCATCGGCTAATGTAGGCTTTACCTTTACCTCCACAATCTTTTTTCTCTTCAAGGAATTAAAGGCAGAAGGGGCATGAATTGCCTGAACGCCAATCACCTTCACATTGGGTCTTTTCCTTCTTACAATTGCAGAAATTCCTGAGATCAACCCTCCTCCTCCGATTGGGGCGATGATGGATTCCACTTCCGGGACTTCCTTTAATATTTCAAGACCAATCGTCCCCTGACCAGCAATGACCTGCTCGTCGTCAAAAGGATGAATCAGGGACTTCCCGCTCTCTGCCAATTTCTTAGCATAGCCCAGGGCCCCATCTGTATTCTGACCGTAAAGAACAATCTCTCCGCCATACGCTTGAGTGGCCATCTGTTTGGCAAGAGAGACTCCTTCGGGCATGACAATGGTGGAATGAATTCCTAAGAGAGAGGATGCCAGTGCAACGCCCTGAGCATGGTTTCCCGCGGAGGCAGCCACCACTCCTCTTTTTTTCATCGAGGGAGTGAGTTGCGACAATTTATAGTAGGCCCCTCTTATTTTGAAAGAGCCGGTCTTCTGAAGATTTTCAAGTTTGAGAAAGACCTCGTTGCCAGTCAGGTTTGAGAAGGTATCTGAATAGATCATTGGGGTTCGAAGGATCACCTTTTGAATCTTTTTCTGTGCGGCTTCGATTTCTTCCCAAAGCTTCATCTTTTAATGTCTCCTTTTTTCAAGAGACTGATCCGGGGCATTCCTGAAAATGGATTTTGGTCCACCCAGACCTCGCACCCATAAACCTTTTCGATATTCTCTTTGGTAATGACCTCCCCAGGAGATCCCATTTTAAAAATCCTTCCTCTCTGAAGAAGAATAAGTCGATCACAGAATTCGGAGGCGATGTTTATATCATGAGAGGCCATGACAATGGTCAGGCCCCTCTCTCGATTGAGAGTGAGGATGAGATTGAGAAAATCGATCTGGTGATGAATGTCTAAGTTGGCCGTGGGCTCATCCAGAAGAATAACCTCCGGTTCCTGGGCCAGAGCCCTGGCGATGAAGACCCTTTTCCTCTCTCCGCCGGAGAGTTCATCCATGGGTCTTTCAGAAAACGGAAGGATTTTCGTCCACTCCATCGCCTTTTTTGAAATCTCCAGGTCTTTTTTACTTTCGAACGTTAAATGTCCGAGATAAGGAGATCTTCCCATCAGGACCGTTTCGAGGACACTGAAAGGAAAGAGAAGTTGAGTCTCTTGCGCAACGACAGCAATCCTTTTGGCGATATCCGCTCGATCCATCCTCTTCATGGGAGCAAGTTCGAAAAGAATCTCTCCCTTCTGGGGCGTAAGAAGACGATAGAGGATCTTCAGGAGTGTGGTTTTCCCGGATCCATTAGGTCCGATCACCCCAACAAACTCTCCCTTCTCCACCCGAAAAGAGACATCCTGGAGCACCCAATCTTCATGATAACGAAAGGAGATGAAATTGACTTCGATCATAATGTTTTGATCGCCCTTCTCGTCCTTAAAAGGTAGATGAAGAAAGGACCTCCAAAGGCGGCCGTG
>CAZEKS010000451.1:0-2651 GCA_964512795.1 uncultured Syntrophaceae bacterium | reverse complement strand
CTTTGCCCTTGAATCCCCTGAGGTTCAAGCGTGCCATCTTTCCCCGTGCATTGCCGGACGTCTTCTTCTCGATTCTTTTGGCCACCAGGGCAATAAATCAGAAGGTACTGCGTTGCGAAGGAGACGAGGAACCTTCTCCCCCTTTGCCTGAGCCTCGATCCCAAAAAGAAGAACTGCGTGTTTGAAATATTTCTTCATCCTCATTCTCGTAGGAATCACCCCCGTTTGTATCGATTTCCTTAAATTCGACTGGGCCATCAAAACCTGATAAGCTATCTCTTTTGCTCCTCTTGGGAAAGAGAATGGAGTGAAGATTTGATGGATGGCCCAATGGGTCGTCTGTGCCAAATATAAGTATTTTTCCTTTTTCCCAAGATAGGGATGTTGAGGTGTGACGGCTCGAAGAAAAGGGGTTAGAAAGAGCGCAAAAAGAATCGATTCGGATGCCTGTCTCCCGGCATTGATTAACTGATCCACAAGATCGAAGAGAGATAGAAAGACGTTACGGGTCTTTTCCACAGAGAGGCTGCGATTTCCAAGAGCCCTCTCGAGATCGGGGAAAAGGGAAAAGAGTAGACCCGTTTGGAGCATCAGTTGGAGAGAGGGTTTTGCTGTGCCTTCTTTCAGTTCCCGTAGGAATTCATCTCGAAGGCGAGAGGGAGAACATTTTCGTATCTCTTCGCGACGATGGAAGATGGCCTCGTAAGTTCTGTCTTCAATGGAAAATCCGGTTCGGGCGGCATGGCGGATGACCCGAATCATTCGAACAGGATCTTGGCTAAATCTTTCATTCGGATCGCCGATGGTTCGAATAACCTGCCGGTTGAGGTCAGCCATTCCACCGACATAGTCTATAATTGAAAAATCTGCAATATTGTAGAAAAGGCCATTAATGGTGATGTCCCGGCGCAAAGCGTCCTCCTCCGGTGTTCCAAAGCTATCCGTTCGGACAATCTTTCCGTCTTCGGTCACGGTCTCCTCGAATTCCGAGTGGCTACGACAGGTAGAGACCTCGATCACCTTTCGCCCTCTAAAGAAGATCTGAACCAGTCGAAATCTACGGCCGATAATGCGACTATTTTTAAAGAGCAGGCAGATCTCGTGGGGGTGGGCGTTCGTGGCAACATCGAAGTCTTTGGGGGTCTTCCCGAGGATGAGATCCCGGACGCTTCCTCCCACGAGGTATGCCAAAAACCCATGTCGATGAAGGCGGTAGAGGACTTTGAGAGCGTCTTCATCGATCATCTTTCTCGAAATCGGATGTTCAGCTCTTGGAATGACGGTAGGAATCATTGAGGATTAATCCCGGTGACGAAGGAATTCGATGATTCCAGGAAGAATAGAAAGAATAATGATTGCAAAGATGACCAGTGAAAAATTTTGTTTGACCACAGGTATGTTTCCAAAGAGATAGCCTCCAAGAACAAAAATGACAACCCAGGCAATCCCTCCCGAAATATTGTAGAGAATAAAACGTCTGTAGGTCATGCTCCCGATGCCAGCTACGAAGGGTGCAAACGTGCGTATGATCGGAATGAACCGAGCAAGAATAATCGTCTTCCCCCCATATTTTTCATAGAACCGATGAGTGCGATACAGGTACTCCTTGTTTAGGAAACGTGATTTCTCCTTGCTGAACACTTTGGGACCAACCGTGTACCCAATCCAGTAATTCACCGTATCTCCTGCAATGGCAGCAATGGACAGAGAAATGACTAACCACCTGGCATCCAACGAGCCAAGGGCAACAAAGGTACCTCCGGCAAAAAGCAGGGAGTCTCCCGGAAGGAAAGGGGTGACGACCAATCCGGTTTCCAAAAAGATGATGACAAAGAGAATCCCATAGGTCCAAACACCGTAGTTCCGAATGAGCAAATCGAGATGTTTATCGAGATGCATTAAGATTTCAAATAAGGCCTTAAGTAATTCCATAAATCTTACCTCAAATATCTCCTAAATTTCAAAAACTACAAAGTTTGAAAAAATCTTTATTAAGATCGCACCTGAAAACCCCGTCCTGTGGAAGGGGTTCTTTGCTTTACCAATCGTTTAAACTAAATAGTGATTATCCACCTAACATTTTGAAATTTATCATAATATTTTGTAGGTGTCAACGAAATGGCCACAAATGTAAGCATCTTTTTTCCGTGGCAAATATGAAATTTCTCTCAATAATTCTCATTTTGCCAGTTCTCCAAGTTGAAACGAAAAGATGTCAGCTCAACTTTCAGAGATTTCAGCGTTTAGGCGACCGGATTTGACTTGACAAATGACCAGAATCGGAAAAGAATATTAGGTATCACTTTTGATGTTTCAGAGGTTTTGAAGCGGTGGGGGCCGAAATGAAAATAAAGGAAGTAAAGGCGAAGGCAAAAGCCTTAGGACTGAAAAACACCTTTGGATTATCCAAGGCAGAATTGATTCGGAGAATTCAGAAGACTGAGGGGAATTTTGATTGTTTCGGAACGGCTCAGGAATATTGCGATCAATTTCAATGCTGCTTCCGAGAAGATTGTTTTAGATTCGTCAGGGATTGATTCTCGAATACTGAATTCGAGATCATCCCGACCAACTTTGTAGGGGGTGATCCCCTGAGCACGCCCTGTACCTAATATGGCGCAGGGCACGCCTTTGAACGGTGCATTCAGGGA
>CAZEKS010000450.1:0-2652 GCA_964512795.1 uncultured Syntrophaceae bacterium | reverse complement strand
TGAATCTCGCCTTTGGATATGCATGCAGGCGGGACGGAACCAGTTTGATCGATGCCCTGAACCAGGCGGACGCCAACATGTATCAGGATAAAATTAAGCATAAAACTTTACTCATTTCTGGGAAAGAAAATAGAGAGAGATCCAATAGCAGTCTGCAATGCTCTTGAGGAGGTGAGAGGCGATGTGTCGATGGATATGTGTGATCATCATGGGAGTCATCACTTCCACGGGATTTGCCTCTGGGGGTGATATTCCGGAGATTTAGATCAATATGCCACAGTCATAAAATCGATCGAGGATTTTTGGTTGAGCATTGTAAAACTACCACCGGAGTAAATAAGATGGGCGAATAGCCTCTTCAAGTATTGTTAATTGAGGATAATCCAGGTGACTTCAGGCTCATCCAAGAGATGTTTAAAGAGTCGAGGGCCAACGTCGAACTGAAGTGGGCCAAACAGCTTTCGACCGGGTTGGCATACCTAAAAGAAGGAACTTTTGATGGGCTCCTTGTGGATCTTGGATTCCCTGGCAACCAGGGAATCGATACTTTCAAAAAGATACATGACCAGGCACCACAGATCCCAATTGTTGTGCTAACAGGTTTTGCCAATGACACCCTTGCCCTGAGAG
The DNA here is from genome assembly GCA_964512795.1 of uncultured Syntrophaceae bacterium. GTDB lineage: Bacteria > Desulfobacterota > BSN033 > BSN033 > UBA1163 > UBA1163. Next base: position 2,022 of record CAZEKS010000450.1, on the reverse strand, counting down.
CGGTCGGGGGAGGGGCTCAGGACTATCTCGTAAAGAATCAAATAGATAGCAATCTACTAATCCGCGCGATCCGTTATGCCATCGAGCATAAGAGGGCGGAGGAGGCGTTGCTTGATTCGGAACAACGTTTCCGAAATCTTGTTGAAATTGCACCCGACGTCATCTATACCTTAGCTCCCGACGGAAAGATCACCTCTCTCAACCCCGCTTTTGAGAGAATTACCGGGTGGCCTAGATCTGACTGGTTGTACAAACATTTTACCTCCATACTCCATCCTGACGATTTGTCCCGAGGTCTGGAATTCTTCCAGCGTATCATGAAAGGGGAAAAGATCGCGCCTTTCCAATTGAGGGTTCTCAGGAAATCGGGTGATTATCTGGTGGCTGAATTCATGGCTACCCCTCATACCAAGAATGGCTTTGTGATCGGTATGTTAGGCATTGGCTGCGACATCACCGAGCGGAAGCGAATAGAAGTAGCGTTGCGGGAAAGTGAAGAAAGATTCAGAGAACTTTATGACAATGCACCAGTTGGATACTTCGAATACAATACTGAGGGACGCATCACCAACGTCAATCGTACAGAGATAGAAAGGCTGGGTTACACTCTCGATGATATGGTTGGTAAGCCTGTCTGGGAGTTCATTGTTGAAGGAGAGGCAGCCCGTCAACAGATATTAGCTAAGTTATCTGGTGCCATGCCCCCTGCTCGAAGTCTTGAGCGAACCTACCGACGAAAAGATGGGACAACCTTCCCAGCCATAATTGAGGATCGGCTCCTTCGGGATGAAAAGGGCAGCATCAAAGGCCTCCGAGCTACCATTCAGGACATCACCGAGCGTAAACAGACAGAGGAGGCGCTAAGAAGTAGTGAGGAGAAATATCGAACCATTCTTGAAAATATTGAGGACGGCTATTATGAGGTTGACATTGCCGGTAATCTTACCTTCTTCAATGATTCATTCTGCCGAATATATGGATATCCCAGAGAGGAATTGATGGGCATGGATGATCGGCAGTACACGGATCAAGAGAATGCGAAGAAATTGTTTCAAACCTTTAATAAAGTCTATAGAACGGGAGAACCCACCAAAGGATTCGATTGGGAGATTATGAAAAAAGATGGGACAAAAAGATGCATTGATGCTTCTGTATCCTTGATGAAGGATTCATCAGGTAACCGGATAGGGTTTAGAGGCATTGTCCGGGATGTCACCGAGCGCACGCAGGCGGATAAAGAGATGGCGATCCTTCAAGAGCAGCTTCGCCAGTCTCAGAAGATGGAAGCCATCGGACAACTGGCAGGTGGTATTGCCCATGACTTCAATAACCTATTGACCGTCATTAAAGGCTATAGCCAACTCTCCCTCCAAGAGATAAAAGAAGATGGCCCATTAAAATTAAATATCGAGGAAATCAGAAGGGCTGCAGACAAAGCAGCAGATCTAACCCACCAGCTTTTAGCTTTCAGCCGTCGTCAAATCATGAAGATGAAGGTATTAGATCTCAACACCATATTAAGAAATCTTGACAAGATGCTTCGCCGGGTCATTGGTGAGGATATTGAGCTGGTTACTATATTGGCAGAGGATTTAGGAAGGGTAAAATCAGACATAGGCCAAATCGAACAGGTGGTCATGAATCTTTCGGTCAACGCCAGAGATGCGATGCCTCAAGGAGGAAAGCTTATTATAGAAACGGTTAATGTAGGATTGGATGGAAAATATGCTCGGAATCATATTGCCGTGAAACCAGGTCGTTATGCGATGCTTTCGGTGAGTGATACCGGAGCGGGGATGACCTCGGAGGTGAGGGATCGTGTCTTCGAGCCTTTTTTTACGACCAAAGAGAAGGGTAAAGGGACGGGATTGGGTTTGTCGACAGTTTATGGGATTGTGAAGCAAAGCGGCGGAAACATCTGGGTTTACAGCGAACCTGGCAAAGGCACTACATTTAAAATCTACCTTCCTAGTAGATCGATTCCTAATTAACATATCAGTTAATAGGGTCAACATGGCCAAT
>CAZEKS010000449.1:0-2668 GCA_964512795.1 uncultured Syntrophaceae bacterium | reverse complement strand
TCTTTATTATGTTTTACGGGTAAATGGCGATATCACTTAAAGTGACTTCTGTAATGTGCTTGAAACACAATAGCAAAACCCTAAAAGGTTCCGCTGTAAAGCTTTCCCAGCACACCCAACAGCCTTTTGGAATGTTTTTATGCAATTAGAGCAGATTGGTTTTTCAAGGTGCGCATCTCTATTTTTGGATACCACCCAAATTTATTAAGATAGGCTTAGGATATGAACCGGGAAAGTAGGATAGGGAAGAAGGTTTCATCAAAGTTTTTTGCGGAAATGGAAGTCAGATAACGGATTGCGAAGGGATGGAAAGAAATGAGATATCTTTGGGCCCCGTGGCGAATGGATTATATTTTAGGAGAGAAAAAAAGAGAATGTTTCTTTTGCAGAAAATTTAAAGAAAAAAATGACAGAAAAAACCTCATCCTCTATCAGGGTGAATATGTGTTTGTGGTGATGAATAAATTTCCCTATACCAACGGCCATCTGATGGTCGTGCCCAAACGCCACTGCCTTGATTTGGAGCAATTGGATAATAGAGAATTAAAAGAGCTTCTCGACCAATTAAAGGCCTCCGTACGGGCGCTGAAGGCAAGCTTCCATCCACAGGGATTCAATATTGGGATGAATATTGGGAAAGTGGGGGGGGCCGGAGAGGACCATCTCCATCTCCATATTGTCCCACGATGGGCAGGAGATACCAATTTTATGCCAGTGATAGGGGAAACGAAAATCATCCCTGAATATTTAGAGAGGACTTATCAGAAACTTCACTCTGCTTTTACGGATCCATTGAAAAAAAAGAGAGTCCAGAAAGGAGCGTGATAAAGTGAGATGGGTCAAGACATTACTTTGGATAGTGGCCTTTTTGTTAGCGATCCCCTTTTTTATTCAAAATCGAAGCGAGGTCACCCTTCGCTTCGTTTTCCCTTGGGAGAGTTATCAATGGTTTGAAATTCCAATGGTCCCTCTTCCTCTCTTCTTGGTTATCCTTTGTTCCCTTTTTTTGGGAGTCTTGATCGGTGGGGTGGGTGACATTTATAGACGTTTTCAACTCAAAAAGAGCCTTCGTCAAAACCAAAAAACGATTGAGAGATTGGAGAAAGAGATCCAATCTCTTCAGGGTCCTGGTCTGGCTCAACCCTCCTATGTCAAGGGAGAAGGTTAACCTTATGATCAACCGGAGGAAATTCGATAGCATCATGAGGAAAGACCCCCATGGATGGGCTAAAATTTTTCTTGCATTTCGGAGCGAATTGTAGTATAAATTTTTTAGATTCGTTGGTCTGCTGAAAAAGCGGGCTGTTTGCCCGCTTTTTTTTTAAGAAACTCCTATAACCAAGGCCAAAGAGATGATGGAAAGGGAGATTGTGGATCGGGTACGCGCAATGGCCGAGCCTATCCTTTTGGATGAAAGAATGGAATTGGTAGATATTGAATACCGAAGAGAATCGAAGGGATGGGTCCTTCGCCTCACTCTGGACAAAGAAGGAGGGGTCACCCTTGACGATTGCACGCGAATTAGCCAAGAAGTCGGAAGGAGTTTAGATGTAGAGGATTTTATACAAGCGCCCTACTCGTTGGAAGTTTCCTCACCAGGTCTTACCCGCCCATTAAAAACCGAAAAAGACTTTATGAAATATCGGCATTGTTTGATCAAGGTGAAGACCGTCGATCCCATGGAGAATCGGCGGCAGTTTAAAGGAAGACTCTTGGGGGTCTCCGAGAACCGTATAGAAATGGAAGTGGATGGGAAGATCTTTCAGATTCCTCTTTCTAATGTCGCAAAAGCCAACTTGGAGGTTGACTGGAACATGCTCCGCAAGGAGCCTTCCATAAAATGAGATACCATTTCCGGGAAACTCCGTTGAGTCCGAGGGGCAGACGGAAGCTTCGTTTTTAAAAGGGAGAAATGAATTATGCCATCCAATCTCAATTATGTGATTGATCAAGTGGGAAAGGATAAAGGGATCGACCGGAAGGTAATCATCGAAGCCTTGGAACAAGCGGTGCTGACGGCTTCAAGAAAGAAATACGGACACCAGGGGGAGATAGAAGTTCACTATAATGAGGAGGTGGGCGAGGTCGAGTTGTTCCAATTCAAGCAGGTAGTGGAGGAAGTGACCAATCCATCGACGGAGATCTCTCTAAAGGAAGCAAGAGAATTGGACAACGAGGCCCAGATCGGGGACAGCTTAGGAGTGAAACTGAATACCGATTTCGGCCGAATTGGAGCCCAGACGGCGAAGCAGGTGATCATCCAGAAGGTGCGAGACGCTGAAAGAGAAAACGTCTATAATGAATTTAAGGATCGAAAGGGAGATTTGGTCAGCGGAACCGTTCAGAGAATGGAGAAGGGAAATGTTTTTATTGGCATTGGAAGGGCCGAGGCCGTTCTCTTGTCGAAAGAACAAATTTCTGGGGAGAGCTATCGGCAAGGGGAGCGACTTCGGGCCTATATTCTTGATGTCCAGAAGAACTCAAAGGGGCCACAAATTTTTCTTTCCAGGACCCATCCAGGATTTTTAATCAAGTTGTTTGATATGGAAGTGCCTGAGATCTCTGAGGGAGTGATCAAACTGATCAGTGCTGCCCGGGAACCGGGTGAGAGGGCAAAGATCTCTGTCTATAGTTCCAACCGGGATGTGGACCCGGTGGGAGCCTGTGT
>CAZEKS010000448.1:0-2673 GCA_964512795.1 uncultured Syntrophaceae bacterium | reverse complement strand
TCCGTCTAGTATAGCCATTTGGGAGTAAAAAGCGGAATCCGTATACTCAATAGTTGGGGCGCTCTTGAACCCAAATAAAAACGGTGGTTTGAAATACCCACTGCTTTACCTTGCGAGGATGGTTTATGCCTAACACAATTCCTACTTCCGTAAAAGATTTGTCATTGGACTTATCTAATTTCCGAACTGTACCACAGACAGATGAGCTCCAGGCTGTTCAAACCATGATTGCGATCAGCCCTGACCGTTTTTGGGCCTTGATGGAAGGCCTGATTGATGATGGCTATCTTCCTACTGAAAATATCCTTGTGCTGAGAATGGGGATGGGGCAATCGAAGTTGATCGTCAAAGAAGGTAATCGTCGCATCGCGGCGCTCAAACTAATTCATGGATACTTACCCAACAACACTATTACTATCCCTGACGACATCACGACTAAGATTAGAGGCCTTTCTACTGAATGGAAGAAAGCTAATGAGCGAGTTCCATGCACAATCTATGAAAGCGAAGATGCAACGAAAGTCGACAGGATTGTGAGCTTGGCTCACGGCAAGGGAGAGAAAGCGGGAAGGGATCAGTGGAATGCGGTAGCCCGCGCTCGTCACAACCGAGATGTTAATGAGTCCAATGAGCCTGCTTTGGATTTGCTAGAGAAATATTTGAAGGAAGGTAGAAACCTTACGCTGCAAGAGAAAGAGCGTTGGGGGGGAGATTATCCGCTTACGGTACTCGATGATGCAATGAAGCGCATTTCCAATCGATTCGGCGTAAGCAACGCTCCCGAATTAGCGAAGATATATCCTTCGATCCAATACCGGGATGCGCTAGATAATATATTGAAGGCCATCGGTCTTCAGATTATCGTCTTTAAGACAATCAGAAATAAGAAGGAGGATTTCGCCATCAAGTATGGTGTGCCTCCAGCTACTTCGTCCGGTAGTTCTGAGGGCGCGGCGTCTCAAGGTGGTTCGACTGGGCCTGACGAACCCTCAAGCGAAGCAAGCAGCCAATCCCAGAGTCCGCAGGGTTCGACATCCAGTGCTACTGGGTCGGCCGGAAAGATGGTAGCGGCCGTAGCTATTCACGATCCGCGTGGCGTCAAGCGAGTGCTCAAGCAGCTTAGACCAGTAGGTAATAATAGGCAAAAAGTTGTGACACTTCGTAACGAAGCGCTACTATTAGATCTTAATAAAACTCCTCTTGCGTTTTGCTTCCTTCTTAGAAGTATGTTCGAGATATCAGCCAAGGTTTATTGTGATGATCATAAAGCGACTGGTGGGCCATCGTTCACAAAGTCTGATGGCACAGATAAGAAATTGGTGGACGTATTAGGGGATATCACCAAATATATGACAACTCTGCCTAACCAGAAGCAAGATCAGGCGATGGTTAAAGCCCTTCACGGTGCAATGGTGGAGTTGGGCAAAACAGATGGTATTCTCTCAGTAACATCGATGAATCAACTAATTCATAACCCTCGGTTTTCAGTAACAGCTAGCGACGTCAGCACAACGTTTGGAAACATATTCCCATTACTAGAGGCGATGAATCGCTAATCAGGAGTAAAATGTCCTCATCGATCATTAGCTCGTGTTTATCAGGAAATATCTCCATGAGATACGTGACACCTCTCCGATATCCAGGTGGCAAGAGCAAGTTAGCGAACTTTATGAAGCTCGTTTTTGGAGCCAACAATCTAATTGGCAGCCACTATATAGAACCCTATGCTGGTGGCGCGAGTGTAGCATTTCATCTTTTGTTTCATGACTTCGCAACTCACATTCACATTAACGATCTGAGCAGGTCAGTGTATGCTTTTTGGTGGTCTGTCTTGGAGGATACCGACAACTTGTGCCGCTTGATTTGTGATACGCCGGTAACTATGAAATCGTGGCATCGACAGAAGGCGATTCAGGAAAATTCAGCTGTGTATTCAACCTTAGAATTAGGCTTTTCTACATTTTTCTTAAACCGAACTAATCGCTCCGGAATCATTACAGGTGGGGTTATTGGCGGCAAGAAACAAGATGGTGACTGGTCGTTAGATGCGCGCTACAACGGGCCCGCCCTTATATCCCGTATTGAAAAAATAGCACAATATAAAGACCAAATTACTCTATACAACCAGGACGCGGCAGAGTTCATTACAAAAATTATTCCCAAGTTGCCCGAGAAGTCGCTGATTTATCTTGACCCGCCGTACTATTCCAAAGGGCGAAGACTATATGAGAATCATTACCGGTGTGATGACCATGTTGCTATTGCCAATTGCGTTGCACGGATAAAACAAAAATGGATTGTCTCTTATGATGATACGCCGGAAGTCCGCAAATTGTATCCAGGCTATAGTAAGTTACCGTATAAACTGAGTTACAGTGCTAATGACCGTCACAAAGGTTCAGAGATAATGTTCTTTTGCGATGGCTTAGTTATTCCAACTGTCGAAAATCCAACTGGAATTAAGGTAACTGATGGTAATTTGGCACTTATTTAGTAGCGCCCCAACATCTGGGTGAAGCCGACCGCTGCTTCGCAGCGTAGGGTACGCGTGCCACGCCAGCCAAGTCATGGGTAGGCACAGGTTCTTTGCCAGCCCCGCCGCGGCGGCTTACCCGCAGCGTTAGGCGCCCGCTTGGTCGGTTCAATGTAAGTACTTGGCGGGATAAGGAAGAA
>CAZEKS010000447.1:0-2675 GCA_964512795.1 uncultured Syntrophaceae bacterium | reverse complement strand
GGCCATCTGTTCCACGGCATCGAAGATTTCATCCATGGAATCTCCGACAGGAAGAACAAAGCAGGCGGAGAGTTGTTGAAGCTCTCTTCCCGCATTCATCAACGTGGGAGAATTGGGAAGGAAGTCCAAGGAAGCCATCAAAGAATAGAATTCGTCTTCAACGGGAGAGAGATCGATCTCGGGATGATAGAACCGGTCCGCTTGAGCAATATTCTTTGCCACGCGCCGAAAAAGCTCTTCGGGTGTTTCCGTAATATTTCCCTCTGGGTCTTTCTGCAGGTAACGCTTCTTCAGTACGGTCATGGCATTTTGCGTCAATTGGCCCAACTCCATCTTTTTTCCTCCTCCACTAAATACAAGCAACATTAAGAACCTTACCACAATATTTTGTGTTGTCAAGGGAAATTTTTGGGGAGCTCTCGAAAACCATCCCAAGCTCTCTTGATTACGCTGGTTTTAAAAAAATGATTGAACAGGTTTTCTCTCTTTTCGATACCCGATCTAAAAGATCTTACCCCATCAGAAAGGGCGCACGGACAGCGTCTTTTTTCACTTCTCCAAAGTTGAAAGATAAAAGAGGGGATAATAAAAATCTTGTGATCAGGATGCTTTGATTCGACGGCGATAGGCATCGGTTTGATAGACTTCAGGGTTGACCGTGTTAGGAGCTTTTTCCTTTTTCAACATAGAGAGGGCACTGGTCGCAGCCATGGCGGCCATTTTATCCCGAGTTTCTCGGGAAGCGCTCCCCAGATGGGGAAGGAGCACCACATTCTCACATTCCATCAGCCCTGGAGCTAAGTCCGGCTCGTTTTCATAAACATCCAGCCCCGCGCCGGCGATTCTCTTCTCCCTTAAAGCTTTCACCAGGGCTTTTTCATCAATGACCGGTCCCCTCGATGTGTTGATGAGAAAAGCGGTTGGTTTCATCATGGAGAATTCCGTCTCACCAATCAGGTGACGGTTTATTTCAGAAAGCGAGGCGTGAAGGGTAATAAAATCACTTTCTCGCAAAAGATCAGGTAATTCTCGATATTCTATGCCTTCTGTTTTTTCAATGGTCTCTTTCTGAAAAGGATCATAAGATAGAACCCGCATCTCAAAGCCCTTCGAGCGTTTAAAAACGGCCTGCCCGATTCGTCCGAATCCAATGATGCCCAAGGTTTTTTGCTTTCCACTCCCTCCAGGGCTCACATCCATTCCAAGAAGAAGTTTTGGTCTCCAGATTTTAAAATGCCCCTCTTTCACATATTGGTGTCCCTGGACAATGTTTCGCGCCACAGACATGATCAACGCCCATGTGAGATCTGCCGTGGTATCGGTTAAAACTCCTGGTGTATTGGTGACAGGGATACCCAATTTGGTGGCTGTCTCCACATCGATGTTATTGTATCCTACAGCTTGATCGGCAATGCCAAGGAGTTTGGGGTTAGCTTCCATGACGGTGCGATCGATCTCTTCCGTAAGAAGACAGAGGAGAACATCCGCTTTCTTGACTCCTTGAATAATCTCTTTTTTCGATGGTGCTTCATCTTCTGGACCGGGCCAAACTTTCACCTCTGCCTCTTTTCTTAGCAGAGCCAGTCCTGCTTCGGGAATCATCCGTGTAATGAAAACATGCATAGTTTCTAATCCCCCTTCATCCCCCTTTACAAAAGGAGGAATCATTTACCTCTACCTCCTCCCTTTCTTGAAAAGGGAGGCCGGGAGGGATTACGGTTTGCGGTGAGAAACGAGCCCTTTTACCTTCCAAAATAGACTCGAAAGATCACAGAGCCTTCTTCCCCAAAAAGGGGTTGACGATTTTCTGGCCACTGGATGGATAAAGCAAAAATGGCGGCACTTGATCTTCTGCAACGCCTCCTCAAACCCCTTCTCGTCCTTCTCCTCCTCGAAATAGTCCGGGATCCAATATCCCAAAGAAGAAAAAGCGCTCTTGTCTCCAGAATGGTAATGGTAAAAATCCATGAAATGATGAAGTGAGGTTTTCACACCGTATTCCTCGGGATCAAGATGCCAGGGCGAGCCCGGTTCCATCTCGATGGTAAACGTGCGAATGCCTCTTACGTTGGAATACCGCTTTCGAATCACCTTTTGGAGTTGAATCGTCTGTTGAACATCTTCTTCTTTCTCAAAGGGGACACCAAGGATGAAGAAAAGATCACAGAACACTCCATTGGCCTCCATTTGGTCAAGCGTCCTCATCAGAGCCTGGTTGGAATAGGCATATCCTTTATGAATCTTTCTTCTCGCTTCCGACCCAACTTCAGGAGAGAGAGCGATCAGGGATTTGGGTCCGGGAAAAGTTGCTTTAAAAGACTTGATAAAATCGACAGTAGGGAGTCCGAAGGATTCAAAGAAACATTCCATCTTGATCTTTTCTTCCCGGATGCGGGAGAAAAGGTCGAGAAAATATTGAGGCTTCTGGGGATAAGGATCGAAGCAGATATGGAATGTCTCATAACCATAAGAGACGGCTTCTTTAATGGATTGAAGAACACGCTCCACGCTTCGAAAGGTCACTTCTTTTCTGCCCGTGATGGTCTCCAGAGAGGAACGACCGCCGCCGCACCAGGTGCATTGGACAGGACATCCTCTGCCCACGGTGAGATGATAGATCGGCGACTTGAGAGAATACATCCAGAAATTCTTCTCCTTGGAAACTCCCTTGACAT
>CAZEKS010000446.1:0-2677 GCA_964512795.1 uncultured Syntrophaceae bacterium | reverse complement strand
CTTCTCGGTGGGCACGAAAATAGAAAAAAATGCTCCCCAGACCAAAATGATTATTAAAACCTGAACTCCTCAAAAGATTCCTGCCAAATCAAAAAGCCCTCAGGAAAAATTCTATTCCCTTCCAGGTCATCGGCAAAGTGAAGAAAGGGCCAGCGAGGGTTTTGAAAATAGATCAAAAAGGTCGTAAAGAACTGAGGCCTCTCCCCCAGGATGAAATTCCGAAGATATATTCCCCTGGAACACTGGAATAGTGGAATAATGGGTTTGGTTTCCCATTATTCCATCATTGCATGATTCCAATATTCCTATCTTCGTTATTCCATCACCTCAGAGAGCGGGACGATCTCGATTCCTTTCTCCTTCATCTTAGGAACCATCTCTTTGAGAGACTTGAGCGTGGAAGGATGAGGGTGGCCAATCCCAATCGCTTTTCCTTTGGAAAGAGAGAGTCGAATCAGCTGCTCCAGCTGCTGTTTGATATCTTCCTCCGTCGACGAGTTGTCGATGAAAATGCTCCTCTCCATGGCCTTCAAACCCACCGATTGGGCAACTTGGAGACCAATGGTTTGAGGAGTGGTCCGACTGTCTAAAAAAAAGAGTCCCCGTCTTTTCAATTCCGAAAAGATGATTTCCATCTTCTCAGGATCTTCCATCAATCGAGACCCCATATGATTGTTCACCCCTTTGATGTGAGGGACCGCCTCAATATCTTTGGAGAGTTGGCGAAGTAATCTCGCCTCATCCATCTCTCCAAGGAGAACTCCTTCCCCTGGCCGGGTTTGCGGATAGCCATGAGGCTCCATGGGAAGATGGAGGATGATCTCCTTTCCCTTTCGGTGGGCCTCTCCAGCAAGAGTTTTAGAATAGGGGGTGAAAGGAAGAATGGAAAAGGTGACGGGAAAATCCAAACGAAGGAGCTCTTGAGACATTTTGTTCTCACCCCCAAGGTCGTCAATCACAATAGCAATCTTGGGGCGAAGAGCAGTTTTCAGAGTGGATGGGATGGAAGAGAAAAAGGTAAGCTGATGGGTGATTCGATCCGCAACTCTGATCTCCAAATGGAGGGATTCTCGTGTTTGGGAGGACTGAATCGAAACGGATTTCCCAAGGGTAGAGAGGCTGCCCCTAAAATTTCCTTCGATCAGAGAAAAAGAAAGGGAGGGGAGAACCTGAACCTTTAAGGAAGATTGCTTTAAGGTCAGGCCTTCCTCTTTTTTTAATGAGGAATGATGAAGGAGAATATTTTTTTTCTGGAGGCCAATCTCATAGAGCTGGCTTTGAATCATTTGGTCAACCAAAAATACTTTCCGAGAAAAATCTTCCGAGGAGAGAGGTTTTTCTCCCGTCAGATAGAGGTATCCGCCAAATGTCAGAAGGACGCCGAGAAAGAAAGAGAAGAAATAACCCATCCACTTCCTCCATCTTCCTCGCTTGTGTGGTTTTTTAGCCATTGAACCCCGTGAAACCCTTTTTCTCCGAATTACTGTAAGGAACGGTTTCAAACCGTTACCTACCTCAACTCTGAGCTATTTATTCCCTTTAGCTATATTCTTAAAAATTTCCCAACTTTTAAGGAGATCAAGCGCACGTTCCAGTTGATTATCGGCAGGTTTCTTCTCTTTACCCTCTTCCTTCTTTGGCTTTTCTTTCTCCTGGGGCGCCCCTTTCTCCACATCCATGAGATGTCTCTCCAAATCCCTTTCTGTTGGGAGTTTGGGAATAATGATTTCCTTCTCCTCCTCAGGCCGTGAAGGTTTAACGATGATATCAGGCACAATCCCTTTGGCCTGAATGGAACGACCACTGGGGGTATAGTATCTTGCTGTGGTCAACCTCAACCCCGATCCATCCTTCAACGGAATGATCGTTTGAACCGATCCCTTTCCAAAGGTTTGAGTCCCGACGAGTATTCCCCGACCATGATCCTGAATGGCACCTGCCACGATCTCTGCACCGCTGGCACTCCCGCCGTTGACGAGGACGACTAAAGGATATCGTGTCATGGTCCCGTCAGGATGGGCAGGCCATTTTTGCTTCACTTCTTCTCTTCTCCCATCCATCGTTACAATGATACCTGACTCAATAAAACGATCTGCTATCTTCACGGCTTGCTCCAAAAGGCCGCCAGGGTTATTCCTGAGATCAAGGACCAAACCCTTCAGGGCTCCCTTGCTTTCTTCCTCCAATGCCTTCATCGCTTTCTCAAAGTCATCATCTGTCTTTTCTTGAAATTGGGAGAGGCGGATATACCCGTAATTTTTTTCTAACAATTCATGGCGAACACTTCGGACGGGGATGACATCCCGGACCACCGTGAAATCTTTAGGCTTGGTGACGCCCTCCCGCATGATGGTGATCGTCACTTTAGTTCCCTTGGGGCCTCGCAACCGTTTCACACTATCCATGAGGGTGAAATTTTTTGTCGATTCTCCATCGATCTTAATAATATGATCCCCAGCCAGAACCCCAGCCTTGTAGGCGGGCGTCCCTTCAATGGGAGAGACCACAGTGAGAATGCCATCCTTAATCGTGATCTCGATTCCCAATCCTTCAAACCGACCTTTTGTCTCTTCCTGCATTTCCTTATACATATTAGGCGGCATGAAAGCGGAATGGGGGTCCAAGGTCTCCAGCATCCCTTTGATCGCTCCATAGATCAGGTCCTTTGATTTGGTCT
>CAZEKS010000445.1:0-2680 GCA_964512795.1 uncultured Syntrophaceae bacterium | reverse complement strand
TAGATGTCTTGACTTTCATACTACAAAAATACCCCAGGAAGAATACCTTGTCAAGCCTTTTTTAATACCTTGAAATCAATTACAATTTTTGGCTAATGAGCCTGTTAGGAAGAGTCCAACATTACGATTAGAGGGTGGTTTTCGGGGGTCGTCGTACACAGAGCACCTAAGAAATCACAATTTCTTCCGACTCACCGGATTCGGTCGAGATTTACTTTCTTCACAGCCTCAACGCTGCGGCTCAACGGGAGGCCTTATAAGTGTTATGTGGCCTTCTCCCTGGACGAGTACTGTGCATCTAACTTCAATCCTTTCTCTCAGCGATCTCCTTCAATCTCCCACTGGAGAATTTTGTTATGTTCATGTAGAACTTCTTTCTAAACCTGGGGATTTTTGTCAATGCCATCATGATGGGGTTGGCGATCCACAACTTGAGCTCTTTCTGTGGAAAATCATACTTACCATGCTTCTTATAGTATCTATGATCTGCCTGCCAAATCATGCGGAGCCTTCCCCAGATATCGTCTCTAAATACTTTATGTCCACCGACACCAAGGAAGTTCTGCGGTCTAACGTACCCCTTTTCAGCAAAACTGACCAGGCGCTCCGCAAAACTCTGTAATATGGCGTCGAGTTCTTTCGAGCTTTCACACTCATCGGTGACTATGTCTGCGTGATTGGCATCCTGCCGTGTGGTAGAAGAGGCTTCGAGAATCTGAATGAGATTCGGCCTCTGACTCAAAGGCCCTGAGATTATATACCCCAATTGCTTACCGACCAAAGAGGGGGTGTGGTTCCAGAAAAAAGCGCGATCATAGAATTCCTTCCATTTCGAGGATAGATATGGACCCCTGACTTCTCCAGCAAACACAATGATATCTGCAGTCATAACTCGACTGTTGTAGAAGTCGGTAAACCCATCCTTTTGAACACACGTATAGTCGTATCCACATCGCATACAGCCTAAGCAACCGCCCCTGATGTCGATATCGTTAAGGTCGATTATTTCGATCTCCTCCGTAAAAGGCTGCTTGAATCGGTCAATCATCTTTCCTAAGTTTGAATTGCTGTCACGCACGTCTGTAAGGACGACAATCTTCTTGCCCCTCGTGGCGATCTCTTTCTCCGGAGAAGAGGGCTCATAGACAAAATCGCTAAACGCTAGCGGCTTGAAAAGTCGAGCCGTGGTGAACCTCTTCTCGATTGCCTCAAAGAAGTTCTCAGCAAAAGTTGTGAGGTCTCGTCTTCTGTTCTTGTCTGTTAGGTCCTGTAAATAGAGAGATAGTCCGTCAGCATATATCATATTAAGGTCTTCACAAACGGCCCTCATATAGTTATGAGCCGTGTGGTCAAAGAAGTGAATCGAAGTTGTGAGAACCGCTGCATATTTGTCCTTGAAGGCGTCTTCCACGCCTCTTTCGTAAATCAGCTCAACGAACCTCATATACTGAGAGGGTGCAGCAAGAACAAAGACACCAAACGCCCACAAGATACCATCAGACAACCTGACTTCCTCGATGATCTCTCGAAAGGTCTTCTCATCCGTCTCGAGCTTCTTGATACGTTGTGAGACATGAAAGATTTTTAGCTCATGCTGAGAGAACTTGTTTTGAAGGAAGTGCACATACTGCAGTGTTATGCTCAACTCGCCCTTGGGACTTCCATTCAGAACAGTGACCTTCATACGACCTCCTAGTATGATAATCCTGAAGGCCATTAGCCGAACAGCAAATAGCGCGGCGTGGACTTCATGTATTCTCGGTAGGCACCCCCATATGTTTCAAGGCAATGGCGCTCCTGTGCCCGAATCGACGGATATGATACGACGGCGAGGAGCAGGCATGCCCCAAATATGATCCATGATAGTGTGGCTATTCCGACACCTATCCACATGATAATAGCCAGCACCTGTATGGGGTTTCTCGAAAATCGATACATGCCCTTTCTAACAGGTTGATCTTGGGAAGTTGTGGCAAAGTTGATCATGGCAATGGCCGTTAGAAGGGCACCGATAAGAAAGATGAATACCCCGATCCAGAGCCATAGGGTGTTCAGTTCGAGAGGCACAAAGATCGAATAGATCATGATCGCTCTGCCAAATAAGGCAGCGCCGAGTAAAACAGGTATCTTTTGCTTGATGGATTCAGACTTGGGAAAACGGAAGAATCTCTTTGAAAACTCTCTACCATAAATCGCGACGATTGAGATCGTGATCAACACGTAGGTGGCTGGAAACCACCACGCATATCCCCAGCCTATATATAATTCAGGTAACAATGTTCCAAGAGTCCCGCTTTCTCTTCAGTATTCTTGATCTTGTTTTGAGCATCATAACATACGGCGCTTGTGTTTCGTGCTGATACAGCGTAGGAGCCACATTATTTTTTATGTTGCTATGATAGTTTGGTGAAGACCGGACCCTTCAGCCCTTCAAAAGGCCCTTTTAAGGCCCAAATAGGCTGGTAGGAAGCCTCTTTTGCAACAAAATGTTGTCCTGGGCAGTATTATATCGCAAACCGCGTAATTTACGAATTAGTTATTTGCTCCATCTGTGGGCGCTCATCCGTTGCTGACTTGCGATTGTAATATACAGCTTTTTCAAAATTTAACTAAGAGAATGTTTCGGGAAGGAATTATTATTGGAAAGCGGATGAAGGGAAATGGGGAATCGGCCTATTTC
>CAZEKS010000444.1:0-2681 GCA_964512795.1 uncultured Syntrophaceae bacterium | reverse complement strand
GGCCATCACGCAGAGCGGGACAGGGCCATGGGATTCTGTCTCTTCAACAACGTGGCGATCGGCGCCCAATATGCGCTCAAGAATTTCTCCCTTCAGAAAATCCTGATTGTGGACTGGGATGTCCACCACGGAAACGGCACGCAGAACTCCTTTTATGAAGACCCGCGGGTCCTATACTTTTCAGCTCATCGCTATGGCTTCTATCCGGGGACGGGGGCGCCAACAGAGGTTGGAAGGGGCCGGGGAGAGGGATTCACCGTAAACGTCCCTCTTTCGCCTGGAGCTGGTGATGCAGAATATGGAATTATCTTTGAAAAGGTCCTTAAGCCTATCGCCCTGGAATACCAACCCCAGTTGATTTTGGTCTCAGCTGGGTTTGATACCCATTACAACGATCCTCTGGGCGGAATGGATGTGACAGAAAGAGGATTTGCAAGGATGACCCAAATCCTCATGGAGATAGCAGAGGCCACTACTCAAGGAAAATTAGTGTTCACGCTTGAGGGCGGTTATAATGTTGCGAGTCAGAGATGGTCTGTGAAGGCCGTCTTAGAAGAGCTTTCTCAGGCCTTGCCCCTCGAAAAAGGAGACCTATTGGAAAGGGAAAAGGCCGATTTTCCAAAAATCGAGCCCATTATCCTTCAATTGAAGGAGATACAGAAACGATACTGGAAGAACCTTGAATAGGCTGATGGTTATTTTCCTCAGCCTTCAAAAATAAGTTTTTCAGAACTTGTTAAGCCCCACCTGTGTTCACCATCTCTTTTAGTTCTTTTCCAACCTTAAAGAAAGGGAGTTTTTTGGGAGGGACCTCCACGATCTCCCCGGTCTTTGGGTTCCGGCCTTTGTAGCCGCCGTAATTTCTCACCACAAAGCTTCCAAATCCTCTGATCTCGATTCGTTCCCCCTTCTCCAGACTTTCTTTCATCCCGTCGAAAAGAGTGTCAACAATGACCTTGGCAACTTTCTGTGTCACATTCGCCTTTTCTGAAACCTTCGTAATGAGTTCAGCCTTGTTCATAGTCCCTCCCTTCCCCTTCATCCTTCCCCTCTCCCTTAAAAGGGAGAGGGATAGAGTGAGGGGTTAAAGTAAATGCTTTCGAATATATTGCACCGTATTTCTAAAAAAGGCAAGACCTATTCCCTCTTCAGGCAACTCCTCTCGCGTCCAGCGGGGATGATTGGTCCGATGAAGATAGGCTTCGGGATGAAGCATCATCCATTTCGCAATGGAGCGAACCTCTTTTTTCATAAGCAAATAAAGCGAATGATAACGAATGATGCGAATAAATTTAATTCGGTTGGTTCGGTATCATTCGGGAAATCCGTTATTTGAACTTTGACGTTTATCATTATGGCTTTTGCCCCGCTGAACGGACTCCCTCTAATAAAAGGCCAAAGGTCTTTTCAAAACCCACCCGGTTCTTGTTAGCGGAACCAGCCAAAACAATCTCTCCCCCCGGGGTTTTTGGAATTATTACCCAAACCCTTTGATGGGAAAAGAAGAAGGAGAGAATTAGACCGTTTATCATCAGGAAACATCCTATCCAGACCACCCAGACTCCTGGGTCTTTTGTCACCTGGAGTCCTGTATATTCCTTTTCTGTGACCCCTTCGACGGTAAGGACAAATTCATCTCCCCTCTGTTCGTCGAATTTCGGAAAATTCCTTAACAACCAGAAAAGTCGTGGCTCCTGATTGGGCTTGAAAAGAACGATTTGAACCCCTTCCCCGAAATTGTGGACTTGGTGTTCGAATTTTAGCAGTCGAATAAGAGCATTCGTGTTTGGGATTTGACCGGTGCTTCCCTCCAAGACATGAAAACTAGCCTTTTCCTTCTTGCCCCTCCATTGAAATCCAAGGGTGACATCGTGTATCGCTCCATAATTCGATTGGTAAAAAGCCAACCCTTTATAGTGAAGGGGGTGATTGACCTGAACGGTTCTCTTCAGAACCTCTTTCCCATTTTCAAGAATCGTGAGGATACTTGCATATTCTTTTACATGTTTTTCTTTTCTTCCTGGAAGGTTGTAATAGGTGATGTTGAAATCGTCACATCGGACAGAGAAGCCAATTGGCCTGGGTATTTCCTCATCCTTTGCCCTCAGAAAAATCTGATTAACCGTTTCCCCTTCCAGAATTTCCACATGTCCTCTGAACCCGTAGAGGGAGCCTATGATTCCTCCAATCAGGATGACGAGGAGGCTCAAATGAGTGATGTAGACTCCTAATCTGGAGAACCTTCCTTTTTCTGCATAGAGGTTGGTGTCTGATTCTGTCTCGATCTGGTTTTGCGTTCTGATCAACCCAATAATGACAGATGGAATAATAATTGGGAATAAAATGCAAAATAATATAGACCACAAAATTTCTTTTTTTGTATTAATCCACCTCTTAATAGAAACCTGGGAATCCACTTTATTTCGTATCTGGTCTGAACTTGAATATGTTATTTTTTCAACATACGGAAGAGTCTTGAGCAAGTAATTTTCTAAAGCACCTTTCCTACTTTTAGAAAAAACCTGCTTCCATATTCCTGGGAGTCGATGAAGGGAGCAGGTGATCAAATTGATCACCAGGAGCGACAGGATCGCACTGAACCACCATGAATGATACATATCGAAGAGGTTAAAAAAGTTCAGCACCTCATAGAGGCCAAGCCCATATCGCTGAATATATTC
>CAZEKS010000443.1:0-2683 GCA_964512795.1 uncultured Syntrophaceae bacterium | reverse complement strand
AGACCCTTCGGGCTTTCACGGAAGATGAATACCGTAAGATTATTGCTGCTCTGCCGTGAGAAGTTGCTTAACAAATGCTTTATAGGAAACCGGGGCGCCTCCTTGAAACATAATTTCAACCTTCTGGAGTTGGTTATGAAATGGAGTTTACAAAAAATGCCTCTATGCAGTCTCCAAAGAGTCACGATACCTGTTTGGAGACTTTAGAAAGCTAACACATCTAAATTTAATAAAAAAAGTGCCAGCGTCGGATTGGAGGATTAACATTAGAAAATGGCAGACGGGACTACGTCATGGAAAGCGATCTGATAGATGGACAGTAACACGTCGAACTATCCGTCAGGTTCAGCAGATTCTTGCAGGAGGTAAAAGGACATGGAAAAGCAGTTTCCGTATGGACTGAAGATCACGTTCCTCATCCACTTCATCGTTGCCCTCATCTTCGGGCTTATCTACTTATTGATCCCAGAGGTATTCGGGAACTTAATCAACTGGCCCGTCAAGGAGCCGGAGGCTTATCGGTTAATAGGCGCAGCCATCCTAGGCTTTGGAGCCAGCTCATGGTTTGCGTACAAGGAGACAGCCTGGGAGAGGGTCAAGATTGTTGTTCAAATGGAGATCGTCTGGACGATTCTGGGTACCCTCGTTATGCTGTGGGGCTTGATCTTCGCCGCGATCCCAGGATTTGGTTGGGTGAACGCCATCATCCTGGCTTGCTTCGCGGTGGCCTTCACCGTTTTTTATTTCCGACCGTAGAATAGCGGGAAGGCGATGGAGCATGATTAGAAAC
The DNA here is from genome assembly GCA_964512795.1 of uncultured Syntrophaceae bacterium. Lineage (GTDB taxonomy): Bacteria > Desulfobacterota > BSN033 > BSN033 > UBA1163 > UBA1163. The sequence goes on along the minus strand of CAZEKS010000443.1, from coordinate 1,893 downwards.
AGCCAGATGATCGTGCTCCATCGCCTGCATTCTGTTGCCTAGTGAAAAGACAAACGGCAGGATCAGCAATGGCCCTGCTTCTTTGTCGGGTGAAGGCGGGACGTTGTTGAACTCTTTCACTTCTTAACGAAGCACCTTAGTGGCCGAACTACGTAAAGTCAACTTTTTCAACAACATCCCTGATCTTTGCCACAGATTGAAGAACTGGCCCAGTAAACATGACAAGAAGGGAGGAGAGACAAATGATTAAAGTCAGTGCGTTTTATCCGAATGAAGAAGGCAAAAAATTTGATATGGGGTACTATTTTGATAAGCACATCCCCATGCTCCAACAAAAGTTAGGGGCTGCATGCAAGCGTGTGGCTGTTGAACAGGGACTGGGCGGGGCAGAGCCTGGATCACGGGCAACATATATCATGATGTTTCATCTATATTTCGATTCGGTAGAGGCATTCCAAACTGCCTTCGGCCCGCACGCGCAGGCGATTATGGGAGATATCCCCAACTACACCGACATTCAGCCCACGATTCAAATCAGTGAAGTGAAGATATAAGGGGTCGTGGGGTCGGATCTTGGCTTGCCAAAATTAACTTTTGAAGATGTGGCCCCTACCCCCCCGTGTTGCTGGTGAACTTTTTCAAAACCACCCAAATTCTGCGTCGAACAGTACTTCCTTGTACTAAACCATTTATCGATTTCCTCGAAAAGTGAACCTTTCGACTGGTAACCAACCAGCCATTACAGCTCGACTAAATGACAACAAGTGCATCGAAGGAGGAAGAGATCAGAGCGAAGATTAGAAAGGAAGTGGGTGCAGACGCAGACTTGAAATATCAAGGGGGTGGCTTTCCTCCAAGAGTAAAAGGAGAAAATAAGATCGCTTAAATATTAAAGTCTTCTAAGAGAAGACTGAAACTGGATCTCCTGAAAATATTAATGTGAGTCGGCCAGGGTCAGCACTGGTAAGTTATAAACACTTTAATATTTTCTTAATTCTTGCCGAAATGTTGAGGCGCAAGCCGATCTCGGAGTCTTCAAAGTCAGGCTTTCGACCCAATTTGGGGTTCCTGTTCCGAAGGTTGAAGCCATCATGGCAAGCGTGTGGACTCCGGGAGACGCATACATGTGCTTTCGCGTCGGCCAGGTCGCCTCCAAGCCAGTTGAAGTCGTCACGAAAGAGTACCAGGCAAATAAGGGAAAGGGATGGGGAGTGATTGCCAAGAACCTAGGCATAAAACCGGGTTCGAAGGAATTTCATGCTTTAAAGAAGGGAGATCTCAGTGGCGATGGCGCTGATGTGGGCAAAGGAAAGGGAAAGGGCAAGGGAAAAGGGACAAATTGAAAGGATGATTGATTCATCCGATACAAGAGTGAAAAAGTGCGGGATTCCCTATCGATCTGCTATTTCAAACTCCTTGGAACGATGCTATCCCATATCCATGTATTCGTGATGTTTTGAAATCTTCTATCAATCCAACATTTCAGAAATCGTTTACAATCTACCAAGCTGATGATGATCGTTGAATAATTACCACATGAGACAAAACAGATCACTTTTTTATTCTGTCCTAAAATTCCGATTTCTCAATAAATCTTTGAAAATCAATGGGTTTGCATATTTAATTCTTTTTGGCACTAAAATTGAATTAAGTAAGATTCCTAAAAAAAGACTGCCCATAAAACCCACTATGAGGAACCGCGGGACGGAAAGCGACGGGTCCTTTTTTTGACTTAGTAGGAAAATAATGATATCGACCATAAGAAATATCCCTTTTACCGAAATTTGAAGAAATTAGGAACCTTCATTATGGAACCTACTCATTACAAAATTCTTGTCGTAGATGATGACGAACCAATGAGGAAGTTAATTGTGTCTCTGTTGTCCCCAAGGG
>CAZEKS010000442.1:0-2692 GCA_964512795.1 uncultured Syntrophaceae bacterium | reverse complement strand
CTATGAAGATGAATTTAATGGATCCCAGGCCCCTCTCCTGCCAAAGTTAAAAATCTTGATTGCAACGAAGAAGAACATCGAAGCTTACAAAAGAAGAGGGATGGGGTTCTTTAAAGAATTTTTCAAGCAGTCCCAAGAAAGAGGGTAGCGTCTGCAAAAGAATGTGTTCAAGATTGGTTCATCCGTCGACTCAAAGGCGCAATGACCTGAAGAATCTCTCTACGATTGGCGTTATGCTCTCTATCCTTCTTGATTATGTGCGGCATCGCTGGAATTGTTGACTTCGGCTCTTCGGAGCCAAAAGAAAGTCTTCTTCATCGCATGCTCGGGCTTATCCGTCATCGGGGACCTGACGCGTTCGGCATTTACTCAGACCGAATGGTAGGATTGGCCTCTGCTCGGTTAAGCATTATCGACCTCAGCGGGGGAGATCAACCCATTCATAATGAGGACCAGTCCATTTGGATCGTCTACAATGGAGAGATTTTCAACTATCCCGAAATCCAACAGGATTTGAAAAATCGAGGCCACAGATTCTACAGCAAATCAGACACGGAAGTCTTGGTTCATCTTTACGAGGAATACGGCACTGAATTATTTAAACACTTAAATGGTCAATTTGCCTTCGCCTTATGGGATCGGCACAAAGAGACCTTGTTGCTTGGTCGCGATCGCATGGGGATTCGACCCCTTTTCTTTTATCACGAAGGGGGCCGTTTAGTCTTTGGATCCGAAGTCAAGGCCCTTTTCGCGGACTCAAACGTCCCAAGGGTTCTTGACTTCCAGAGCCTGTCAGACATCTTTACCGCCTGGGCACCGTTGGGCCCTCTCACACCATTTAAGAAAATTTATCAGCTTTTACCAGGGCATTATGCCCTCTTCAGTCCCCAAGGTATAAATATCCGCCCATACTGGCAACTATCCTTTTCGGAATCAGGTCACGGGGATCGTTCTTTGGATGAATGGGTCGAAGAGTTAAGTTCTTTACTTTGTGATGCCACCCGGATTCGCCTCCGCGCGGATGTCCCAGTGGGGGCATACCTGAGTGGCGGGCTGGATAGCACCTATATCACTTCTCTTGTAAAACGATTTTTCGATAATAAACTCTGCACCTTTTCGGTGAGCTTCACAGACAGTCGCTTTGACGAAGCTTCATACCAGGAGAGGGCTGTACAATCTCTCCAGACTGACCATCGGACCATCCGATGTACGGAGCAAGACATTGGAGAAGTTTTTCCTGAGGTGGTTTGGCATACAGAAGCGCCAATCCTTCGGACAGCACCGGCCCCTTTGTTTATGCTGTCCAGATTAGTTCGCGAAAACAAGTTTAAAGTAGTTCTCACAGGAGAAGGGTCCGACGAAATCTTCGCAGGCTACGATATCTTCAAGGAGGATCGAGTGCGCCGTTTCTGGGCTCGGAATCCTGAATCGCGAATCCGTCCACTCCTTCTGCAGAGGCTCTATCCTGATATTTTCGAAAAAAAGGATTCTAAAACGCACGTATTTCTAGAGGGTTTCTTTCGGAAAGGACTTTCTCGCGTGGATTTCCCCGCTTACTCACATATGATTCGCTGGGAAAATGCCAATTTCATAAAAACATTCTTCTCAAATGAACTTCAGGAAGTCACAGGAAAAAGAGACGGCTTTCTGGATCGGTTCCTGTCGGCACTCCCGGAAGCATACATGAGTTGGGACCCTCTATCTCGTGCTCAATATATAGAGATTTCCATCTTCCTTTCCAACTACCTGCTCTCCTCTCAGGGCGACCGCGTAGCGATGGCGCATTCCGTAGAAGGGAGGTTTCCTTTTCTGGATTATCGGGTGGTTGAGTTTGCTTGCAAGGTTCCACCGCGATATCGCCTGAACGGCCTGAAAGATAAATTTATTCTGCGCAAAGCTGCGCAGCATCTTATTCCCCCGGAACTGGCGAACAGGCCAAAACAACCTTACCGTGCCCCTATCAGTCGATGTTTTTTAGGAAACGATGGCCATGATTATATTCGGGAACTGCTTTCTGATGGCGCCCTTCGACATGCCGGATATTTTCATCCAGGAAAAGTAACGAAGCTCATTGAGAAATGCCGAAGGCAAGAAGGGTATCTCTTAAGCGAACGAGAAAACATGGCCTTGGTTGGAATTATTTCAACCCAGTTACTGGATCATCTATTTATTCGAAATTTTCAATCTTATCGAATTCATGAACCCAAAGAGGTAAAAATATTTGGTACTTGAAAATAGAGTATCCATTTTTAGGAATCCATTCATGCTTATGAGATGTTCCTTCACTTGTAAATTTGCTGAGATCAACCATTAAACAAAAAACATGGAGTCCGGAGGAATGTGATGAAAAAATTCATGTTTCTATTGTTGTTCGTTAGCTTAATCATTGCAGGGGGGGCTCTAGCTCAAGAAGCTCAGCCTCCTGCGCAAACAGTCCTAACTCCATCCAAGATAGATACAGGAGATACGTCCTGGATTTTGATCTCCACGGCCCTCGTCATGCTGATGACACCCGGGCTCGCCCTCTTCTACGGAGGGATGGTGAGATCGAAAAATGTGTTAGGGACAATCATGCAGAGTTTTATCGCCCTCGGAGTGATTACCATCCAGTGGGTTCTCTATGGATATAGTCTCGCTTTTGGCCCTGATATCGGCCATTTCATCGGTAGCCTTGACTGGATTGGATTGAAGG
>CAZEKS010000441.1:0-2711 GCA_964512795.1 uncultured Syntrophaceae bacterium | reverse complement strand
CGAGATCGTCGCCGACCATATCAATGTCTTTCAGCACCTGGGGTCCATTGCCGATGAGCGTCGCTCCACGCACGGGTTCTCCTATTTTCCCTTTCTCAATCAAATAACCCTCACTGACCTCAAAGATAAAATCCCCATTGACGGTATTGACCTGTCCACCGCCCATCTTCTTCACAAACAATCCCTTTTCTACAGAATGAACAATCTCTTGGGGTTTCATCTTCCCGGGAAGGATCATCGTGTTGCTCATCCTGGGAATGGGTTTATGCTGGTAGGACTCTCTTCTTCCATTTCCACTGGATTCCACCCCGTCTTCCAAAGCGGATAGCCGATCATAAAGATATCCTCTCAGGATTCCTTCCTCCACCAGGAGGGTCCTTCGAGAAGCGACCCCTTCGTCATCAAAGGCATAGGACCCTCTTTTTTGAGGAAGGGTGGGATCATCTACCACAGTGATAAGAGAAGAACCAACTTTTTCTCCGATTTTCTTGGAATACACGGAGAGCCCCTGCTGGGCGAGATCTGCCTCCAATCCATGGCCAATGGCTTCATGGATCATCGTTCCTCCTGCTTCACTCGATAACACCACCGCCATTCTTCCCATCGGTGCTTTTCTCGCCGAAAGCATGAGGAGAGCTCTCCGGGCGGCCACCTCAGCCACCTCCTCCGGAGGATAAAGGTCGAAGAGCTCAAAACCCACCGTTCCTCCTGCCGGTTCATATCCGGTCTGGACAACATCCCCTTTCGCAGAAACGACCTGTACAGAGAAAACGGTCCCCACCCTTTCCCCTTCTGTCAAAATTCCCTCTGAATTCGAAAGGCTAAGTTTTTGATGGACATCCCGATAGAGGACTTTCACCTGCTGAACACGGGGATCCAGCCTCCGGGCCACTTCATTGGCTCGTTTCACCGCTGAAACCCTCTCTTCCATGGAGAGTTTTCCAGGATGTTTCTGAATGGGACAAAGGGTTTTTGAAATCGGGGAAGACGAAAGTGCGGCCCGAGGTGCCCGGAGAAAACCATTTACTTTTTCCCCTCCATCCTCTTTCGCAGACCGACTTATCCGTTTAGCTAAATTGAAGAGAGATTCTTTTGAGATCTCTGTCGTAAAACCATAAAATGTTTTTCGACCAAAGAGAACTCGAAGCCCCACCCCCATGTCCAAACCTGATATGGCTTTCTCAATTCGATCTTCTTCACAGACGATCACCACCGAATGGGTCTGTTCAAAAAAGAGATCTGCAAACTCCCCTCCCTCCCGAAGGGCCTCACGCAGTATCTCTTGATATGGAAAGTCCGTTAACATATGTTGTTCCCCTTGCTTTCATCCCGGCCTGCAGAAAATGTAAGCTTACAATGACATTTGGGATTAAAACAAATGGCTAATCGATATCCGGTAATAGAGATTCCATAGAGATTTCTTTCTGGAGACCTTCTAACACCATTTCCGCGTCTTTTTCCCATCCCGGGGCTACCATTAACTCCACGATCGCCTCATGAGGATCTTTAGTCCTCACCACAGCCATCCCTTCATAGGATTCTATAATGAATTTAAAATAGGCGATATCTTCCCGACGCAACCTAAAATATCTGGATCGAGTATCCATTCTTTTAAAGGTAAGCTCAAAGGATTCTCTTTCAGCCTTCAGCTTTGAGCTTTCAGCTTTTTAACCAGCGTGGCCTTGACATCCCCGTAGAGAATAACATTTCTGATCATTCCCTCCATGGGGATAAGGTCTTTCGACAGCCATCCTTCAATCATACCCTCTTTTGAATGAGTGAGCTCCGGACCTATAAAAAGTTTAATCATATATTCTCTTCCCTCTTTAAATTTCAGAGATTTCTTTTTCCCCTCCTCCTCCCCCTCTTTTGAAGCGATCCATATTTCATAGTTGGCAGGGCCTTTCTTGGGAAAAGTGGGAACCATATATTTTTTGCCTCTTTCGATCTTCCCATAAGCGCCATAACGGAAGTTATAAAAACCGGTGATGAAATCGTCATAAACCATTCCCGGAGGAATCTCTTCTTCTTCTCTTACATGAGGTCTGTCATATCTTTGTGTCACCTGAATCCACTTCCGTTTTTGATAGTCGAAGAAATGAGTTCGTCTCTTCCGTTTATTTCCAATCTTCACATCTTCTTCAAACAATACGGACCGAAGGCGTTTTCCTCCATCCACCTCTTCCATGATGGACCGATAGGTATCCACCCGATAACGGGCCACCCACCCCAGGACGCCTAATGTCTCCCCTTGAAGGGTAGCGATATAACGGCCCTCTTCTTCCAATTTTTTAAAACTTATTTTTCCCGTGGCCACTCGCTTAAACAGCCAGAACCCGCCATCGTAGAAAAGCTCCTCCCCCTCAAAGAATTCGCCAATGGATTTTCCCCCCTTCCTCGGGAGGACCGGAGGATCTGCCCACGTCTCCTGAAGGTGGAGAGAAAAAGGGGAAAGAAGAGGGAAGCCCAAAAGCCACCGAATAAAATGTCGTCTTGTTAGCGATCTCATTCTTTTTGGCCTTACCTGCCCTCCGAATTCCAACCAGCAATCTTTACCAACGGAATATTGGAATGCTAAAATAATGGAGTGATGGTTGAAAATTAGAAAAAAATCACACCCATGCTTATTTTTTCAAACCACCCAATATTCCATTCTTCCATTATTCCATTTCTTTTCAGAGATGCAGTTCGATCACATCCCCTTCGTTAAC
>CAZEKS010000440.1:0-2722 GCA_964512795.1 uncultured Syntrophaceae bacterium | reverse complement strand
CTCCTCGGTGCCTTCCAACGGCATCGATTTCGTCGATGAAGATGATACAGGGAGCGTTCCTTTTTCCTTGGAGGAAGAGATCACGCACCCGGGAAGCCCCGACTCCCACAAACATCTCAACGAAGTCAGAGCCACTGATGCTGAAGAAGGGAACGTCAGCTTCACCTGCAATCGCCCGGGCCAGAAGTGTTTTACCCGTTCCAGGGGCGCCGATGAGAAGAACTCCTTTGGGGATCCTTCCACCAAGCTTCGTAAATATTTTGGGATCCCTGAGAAAGGCGATGATTTCCTCTAATTCATCTTTCGCTTCTTCAATGCCAGCAACATTCTCAAAGGTTACCTGATGGAGTTCTTTAGTCAGAATTTTGGCCTTGCTTTTTCCGAAGGAGAGCGCCTTTCCACCACCGATCTGCATTTGCTTCATGAAAAAAAGCCAGACACCAATCAGGAGGAGAATTGGAGCCAAAGTAATGACGATTTGTAAGAGGGAAGTGTCGCTTTCTTTCTTTGCATTGATGATCACTCCCTTTTCCCTGAGAATTTTAATCATTTCGGGGTCTTCAGGGGCGTAGGTTTTAAAACGTTTGCCATCTTTATCTTTCCAAGTCAAGTTTCTGCCCAGGGCCTCTACTTCCTGAACCCGGTTGTTCTCCACAGCAGAGATGAATTCTGAATAATTTTTTTCTGAAGCTGTTTGCCGGGGTTTACTGAAAAGATTAAAGAGGAGGACCATTACAATGACAATAATCGTCCAGAAAATAAGATTTTTATAAAGAGAATTCAAAAATTTTCCTCCAACATGGCTAAATTTTAAATCAGATTAACACAATGTTTCTTTTATTTCAATATCATGCATTTATGCAGCAGATAGTGGATAGAATAAATGGGCCATCTATAATCTTGTAACCCATTGAAATAATTTAAGAAAAATTTTATGAGGGACGAGGGAGCCTCTTTTTTCTTGAAAAAGAGGTAGAAAAACTGTAGGATTCCCTGGAATAACCGAATAAATTACTCGAAAAATGGAAGAATGGAATGCGTCTCATCCGGGACTTCGCTCGGAAGAGGTGGCCCCTACGGGGCAGCTTCGACCTTGGCTCTAAAATGTAGCGTTGGCATTTATTGCCGACGAGGTTTCGGATTTCGCCCCCAGTAAATGGAGGCGCTACGAACCCCGCGTCAGGTGCGACCCTAAAATTATCGACAATATTTTGTCGATATTGGTTCGCTAAGCGCATATTGGGTTTTTAACCCCATTATTCCATCATTCCAAAATTCCATAGGAGGCTTTGGATAGATAGCATATGCCGACTGAACCATTAAAGCAATGTCCTCTTTTTGCTGGGTTGAAAGAAGAAGATCTGAAAAGGATTAGGGGCATTGCTTTACTCAAGCAGGTTGGGAAAAACAAAGTTCTCTTTTCCGATGGGGAAGAGGCAAAGGGATTTTATGTCATCCTCTCGGGTAAGGTAAAGCTCTACAAGATTTCGCCGGAGGGAAAGGAGCAGATTCTCCATGTGGTCTCCGCACCGGATGCCTTTGCAGAAGCAGCTCTCTTTCTCGAAGGAAACTACCCAGCCTTTGCCGAAGCTTTAGCAGATAGTCAACTTCTCTTTTTCCCCAAAAGGGATTTTGTCCATTTGATCGAGACGAATCCTCAACTGAGCATCAACATGATCGTTTCTCTTACTCACTTTTTAAGAAAATTTGCCTCCCTCATCGAAGAACTCTCTCTCAAAGAGGTTTCCTCGAGAGTTGCAAAATATCTGATTGATCTCTCTTTGAAGTCAGCCAAAGATGGGAAGAATCCCAAGGAGGTTGATTTGGATTTGAGTAAAACCCAATTAGCTTCAAAATTGGGGACCATCAGTGAGACCCTTTCAAGGAACTTATCAAAGATGAAAGCCAAGGGGGTCATCGATGTTAGAAAAAATAAAATACTGATCCTCAATCGAGAGCTTTTGGAGGAGATGGCTTCAGGAATGAAAATCTGATTTCAAAATAATTGTAGCGTCTATGGCCACGGACTCTCCATCAACAATCAAGAACAGGTTGACATCGATCTCCTCGATTTTTTCAAAGGGCACCGCAAGCCCCCCTAACGTGATCAGCCAATCGGCCCTGTCTTTAAGGTAGAGACAGCCTACCTATTTTTGTTTGACAAAATCTCTATCCTCAACTAACCTCCTAATATAGTCCAACGGATTTTTGGCATGTCTGAGGAAGAAAGTGATCAGGGTTTTTAAATACCTCAAAAGAGAAGATATTAGGTCTTCTATATCCCGCAGCTGGTCAGTAAGCTGGCCACTGATGCTGATCATGGTTTTTGAATTCTTCATCGGCCTTACGGATGTCTATATTGCAGGGAGAGTCAGCAAGGATATTCAAGCGACCTATGGGTTCGTCATTCAACTCTATTTCATTCTTATCGTGATCGCCAACGCCCTCACGGTCGGCACCGTTTCAGTGGTTTCCAGGTTATACACTTCTGGGGATAAAACCGAATTAAATAAAGCTGTTTTTTCCTCCGTTATGGCATCCGTAGGGGCTGGAATCGTCCTTGCCATGGCAGGCATCTTTTTGAGTCCAACGATCATCAAGTATCTCAATATCCCTAAGGAACTCAAACATTTTGCGGTGCCCTTCATCAAAATCTATGCAATGGGTTTGCTCTTTCACTATCTTCTCATCAATTGTAATGGGATTTTGAGATCCTGTCAGA
>CAZEKS010000439.1:0-2728 GCA_964512795.1 uncultured Syntrophaceae bacterium | reverse complement strand
GATAAATCAAGGGCATCTGTTGCAGAAATCTTTTTCATAGTTGAAAACCTCCAATATTTAATATCTATTCTAAATTATATCCATAATTTGGACAATGCTTGTATTTCAATTCGATTAGTAATTGCTTTCTGCATCGAGGGCAGAATATATAGGGAAGTTCATCTGATTCATCTTTTTCGTGGGGACTATCTCCTAAAATAGAATCAAAAGTGATTTAGTTGGTTTCTTTAATGTCCTACCAGAAAATATTTTATATACACCATAAATTATAAGTAAACCTGGGATTCCGTAAATAAATTTATCCATAGAATGTTTTCCAATCTTTGAGACATCTGCTGACAAAAAAATACAAATACGAAATAATCCCGACAATGACCATTACAAGACCATTTATTTGATTTTTCCGAAATCTCTTTGATTTTACCTGCTTAATTAATTCTATATTGGGTTCTTCAAAATTATATCCACACACACAAATGTCTTGTTCGGGAGAAACAGGCCTTTCGCAATTAGGACAATGTTTAACTGGGATCTCAGCTATCCCCTTTTCTTTACTTCAGCTTTCGCAAACTCCACAAATTCTTCCCTATACTTTGGCGATTCAATAAAAGCTACTTTTATCAGCTCTTCATTGGAAAGCTCCAAGATTCTTTTTTGGGACTCTTTGTCAATGTTAGCTTTTGTTTTCATAAACAATTCATTTGTAATAATTCTTACATCTAGCGGCGCCGATAACCGGCGCCAGCCGCTGGTGAAGCCAGCGGGTAAGGCGTCCGAGTTGATCGGCTTGTTAGTCATGACTTGGTGGAAGAGTGGCGCTCACCTTTACACGCTAATGTAAGGTCAAGAAGGTGAAGGAACGAGTGCAAGGTGTTTGAAAGACCAAGGTCGCGACCTATCAACTATTGTTGCCGTCTCTCCGCCCATGCTTGCAGAATATTAAGCCATTCTGCCTTGGGGGAGTAGAACAACTCGTGGCCGCCGCCTATATCCAACACGCGCTCCGTAACGGTCGCGTTGGTCATCTTATCCAGCGCCGGCTTGCACGAGCCGGCAATCTGGTCGCTCCGGTCATACGCCGATAACAACTGACCGCGCGCCATTGAAGCGCGATGTTCGGCGAACCGGAGGTAGCCTTCAAACCCGCTGCCTTCCCTGCCACATCCAGCAAAATTGACATAAGCAATGTCGGGATCGGCGAGGCTTGACATGACCAACATGGTGATCATTCCCCCCTTGGAATGACCCGCCACTGTAATGTTCTTGGCTGGCACGCCGGCAGTGAGCAACTTCCTCACCTGCCCGGCGACTTTGTCAGCGTACACGTCGTTTCTAACCCGGCTACGCTCTTCACCGATGACAACAAAACCTCGTTTCGCAAGCTCCTTCAGAATCCCGGAATAGTCATAGGACTTTGCCCGAGGGCCTCCTTGTTCAATTGCTAGTCCGTGCATATAGAACAAATATTTGGCGTTTGGATCGACGACACTGGGTACATCCTTTTGCACTGTGCCTGCGAGTACAGGTGTACAAACGGTGAAGATAGCGATACCTATCAGGGTGCAATCACGCAGGAAAACGCACATTCTCTTTATGAGGGCGCGGGCTCTCGATAAGCTACAATTCAATGTCCCACAGGTCGATAGCAAGTTCTCGTTCATATTCACCTCCCGTTATGACTAACGTTGCTTTAACCAGCGCGGGTAACCAACAATGCACAAAATCAAACAAGGCTTAATCCGCGTCTGGTTGAGGGCGTTGTTAAGCCCTCTTTTTCTCTATTAAATATCCAGACACATATTTGTGAATAATACTGGATATCATCGTCTGGTAAGGGATTCCTTCCTGGGCAGCAATAACTTGCACTTGATCCAAATCCTTTGATGACATGCGAATATTTATCCTCTTGTCTTTTTGCAGTGTATTCCTCGCATACTCTCGAAGTTTCTTAATTTCCGCCTTTGGATTCTTAACAGGTCTCCATTCGCCACGTTCGTATGACTCTAAAATATCTTTTTCTTCCTCATCGAATAATATCTTTTTCATTTCTTTCTCCTCACATATTTGTTAGTAGCTCTTCTGCTGGGGATGACGGTTTTCAAGAATATCTCCTCGCGTTCTTGCACATAAGGAACGAGATAGGCATAATCACCAATCCTTACTGTTGCAATTTTTTGCCCTGGATACTTACCTTGGTTCGGGTGATCAACTATTTCGAGTAAATCTTCCCGGTCCATCAAGATAACGACTTCTTCAAAACAGACTCCTCTGTTTTTCTTCAACCATTCATTCTTCTCATTATCCCATCGAAAGACTTTCATAAGATATGATTACGACATTGTGTGCCTTTTGTCAATATTATTATTTAGGCTTAACGAGCCTGTAGAAAAAGTCCTTTTGACGAGTGAGAACGATGTTTTCGGGGGTCACTTGACCCCTCCCAAGCATGAGATCGTTGATTGTGGCGCATTCTATGGGGTCACTTTTTTCTGCATCTCGCCCAAGAATCTGCTTGGGGACTTTTTCTACAGCCTCAACGACCGAAATCAGCGGTGGCGAACCCGCCGTCCGCTGGATTTCTTTGTTGTGCGCGGTCTTTCTCTTGATTTTTCTTTTTGGTTCCCGAAATATCGCCACGCACGGCGGAAGTTATGTTCCTCGGCCTCCTTGACCGTTTCGACGTAACATTCACCCGGTCTGCAGATCTGAGTGCGATCGTACTGTTGGT